>JAKSLA010000016.1 GCA_024401455.1 Paludibacteraceae bacterium
CGCAGGCGTTGGCTTTCTATCCAATGGGCGGTCTTCGTTACAAGAGATTCCGTGTTGGTTATGCCTATCAACTTGGTTTGACGGCGTTGAACCACCACAACTCGGGATCACATGAAATCATGCTTGGATACTCTTGGTGTATCACTAAGCACTTCTGTCGATAAGGTTTTATCCTGAAATAGTACAGGTCTCCATTCCATTGGGATGGGGACCTTTTTGTTTTTGGGGGAGGATAAATATAGGTAGAACAGATTGTATAAATTGCTTTGCAGTGTCTTTATAGATTGTCAGTCAATTGATGATTGTGAAGTGAATGTTTGGTTGGTTGTAATGCTCAAAGATCTCCTTTGGAAGTCTTGTTGTTTCTAACACTATTTTTGTGTTAAGAAGGCCAAGTTTTGCTAAAACTATCTTGTAAGTAAATGAACAATGAATAGTGACTTGTAAAAATATCGACCATGAAATTAGGGGCCCGGGCTTGGAGTTGTAAAAATTGACCATCTCTTTTTCTTGCTCTAATTGTCAGTGAGTTATCTTGTGTTTTTGTTGCTGTTAACTATGATTATCAAGTTGATTTTGTATTTTTCGGTCATGCCTATGTTGTTTTTTACCATTCGTTTTCCTTTAAATGTCATGATTTAAATCTCCAATTTTCTTCGTTGAATATCATCTACTTTTACCATCAGAAAACAAAAACATCAAGACCATGAATAAAAGTAAACTTTTAGTATTTGCATTCTTGTGCAATGTCGCATCTTATGCAGCAGACTTTAATTTAAAGGTAAATTTGGGCGATAGTATAAGGCCTGTAACTCATGTGGCAACAGGTTCTCTGTATGGACTTACGGAGACATTGCCGGCCGATATAGGTGAGCATGTAAAGCCGCTTAAGCCGAATGTGTTTTTGAATCCGGCCGCTGCAGGCAATGGCCGTCAGCAGCCTATTGGTGATGCCTTCAAGGCAGCCGAGCGTCTAAAAGGTACGACTGGTAAAGTTCATATTCGTTTGGCCGATTTGTTGCCAGGATGGCCTTATGGATGGAAAGGCTGGGCGTATTGGGAAAGCGAGGTGAAGAACATCATCAATAAGCGGAAAACTTGCGGTTTGGACAATTTGGATGGTTATGAGATTTGGAATGAACCTTATGGAACATGGAAGGACCAAAACGGTCGCTACCATGAAGATTTGTGGAAACCGACTTACGATCTGCTCCGTCGTTATGACCCTAATATGAGAATTATCGGACCTTCGTTCGCTTTCTATAGTAGTCAGCGTATGGAGAATTTCGTTAAGTTCTGTAAGGAAAATAATTGTATGCCCGATATCATTAGTTGGCACCAGTGGGGGTCAGATGGATTTGTGGGCGCATTGGAGCACTATCGTAGTTTGGAGAGGAAGTACGGCATCTCGCCAAGAAAAATAAGCATTAACGAGTATTCTTCAACAACGCATGAATTAGAAGGTTGCCCAGGCGTTTCTGTGCCGTTCATCGCGAAGTTTGAGCGACATGGAGTTGAGAGTGCAATGATTTCATGGTGGTTTACCAACTTGGCTGGACGCCTTGGCAGTTTGCTCACCGCACAAAATCAAAAGGGTGGTGGCTGGTATCTCTACAAGTGGTATGGAGATATGGATGGTTATATGGCAATGGTTACCCCTCCGAACGACAAGAGTGATGGCGTGGACGGCTTTGCGGCTGTGAATAAAACAATGCGAGAGGCAAGTGTCGTTTTGGGCGGTTCAAGCATAGGTACAGTTCATGTTGATTTGCAAGGAATACCAGAATGGATGGGAAATGAGGTAGAGATTAAAGTGGAGTATGTTACATGGGAGAATAAGGACAAGGCCGTACCTGCACCGCAAACGATCTCTCGCGAGATATATACGGTAAACGGTGGACGAGTATCTGTCCCTGTTAATGTGACGAGTGGTTATTATGCCTACCGTCTCTATATTACTCCTGCCGAGACGGTTCCCCAATCTCCCTTTTTAGGTATAGCCCATTCCATTCCTGGAACAATTGAGGCTGAGCAGTATGACAATGGAAGTGAAGGCATTTCATACCATGATTCGGACAGAGAGAATAGAGGAGGTGCTTATCGTAAAGATTCAGGCGTTGATGTCTATGCATTAAAAGGCAAAGCTGATGAGTATGCCGTAGGATACGCAACGGCAGGCGAGTGGTTGTTGTACACGGTCAATGTGAAGAAGGAGTCTCTTTATAAGATTGATGCCATTCTTTCGTCGGGAGGTGAAGCCTCAGGAATAAAGCTCTACATGGATGATGTAGCGATAACAGGTGAACTTCGCACTTCTCCCAATGGTGAGGATTGGGAAAGTTATGAACTCGCATCAACGGAGTCGGCATTTAAGCTTGCCGAAGGCGAACATACAATGCGTCTTGAGATTGTGGGCAGTTGGATAAATATTGACAAGCTGATCTTTACGGAGATTGAAACTTCCGATGTTACTCAAGTCCAATCTGAAGAGGTTCGTGAGTTTACAGTTTTCGATATGAATGGTAAGAAATTGTGTGTGGTTAAGTCCAATCTCTTCTTGTTGCCAAAGGCTCTCAAGGAGCGAGGTGCCCGTAGAGGCGGTTTCCTTGCCAAATCCGGCGATTTCTCCTACAAGGTAATGGTTGAATAAGGGCACCGTAGGGGCGGTGCCTTGTGCCCGCCCTTGTCCTCCCCGGAGTTTTGTGCAATTTCCGGAGGAGAGGGCACCCACAAGGGGCGCCCGTACAATCGCCTTATTATCGGTTTCTAAGAACTATCATTTGCCCCAATAGGATATATACACCTTGTGCGAGGTTTTCAATTTGGTTCAGCCCTTGAGAGAGGTGAAGCGTTGCTACTTGCTTACCATCTACCGTATAGAGGGTAGCGCTTTGTTCTTTGGATGAGTTGACAAGGATGGCTGAGCCATTCGTTGAAATCTTATCGTTAGTAGCAAGCGGAGTATGGGAGAACGTAGCCTCTTTATCACCTACTGAGGTTTTAGTTTCTACCTTCAGTAAATCCACGAAACTCTCTTCACAAGTTAAGTTGAAGGTGATTTCGGAGGTTGGTGCATTGGCGTTTATGACGGTGTATTTGTACACTTTGCCATTTTGTGCTTCGATGGTTATTTTGTAATTGATGGTGTTCCCTTCGCGGGAGATGTTGGCTGTGACTTTTGCGTTGGTCATCAGTTGAAGGAATTCGTCCCAGTTCTCCCAGTCTCTTTGCGAAGAGACGGTGCCAAAGATGTCGAAGCAGTAATCGTCTGCACGGACAAACATGCTCTTGCCGTCGGCTGTGGCAACGATGATGTAGTTGTCCCAATTGTCAGTGCCAACAAGGTTGCGGTAGTTGTAGAAGGAGTATTCTACTTCAAAGTCGTCCGAGAGCGTTGTTCCTCCACATTTCTGCTTGTTGAACCCAATAGGGTAGGTGCCGTCGGCGTTGCAAGTTCCGGCTGAAAGGCGGGAACTGACTTTCGATTGGGTCACTTTGGAAACCTCCAAATAGCAGGATTCTCCGCCGAGATAGATGTCCAAATCCTTTGTTGGGCAATTGGTGGCAGATGCCGTGTAATAGAGTTCTCCGTCGGCATAAGCATAGATGTCGATGACGTTTCCGCTACGTTTTACAGAGACCTTGACTTCCTTGTCTTTGAATGACATGTCTCCCGTTACATTCTTCTTGTAGTTGACCGATGAACCGGTGAATGTTTGATTGGAGTAAGCGTCTGCGCGTTGGTGCCAGTTGGACGAACCGTCGCTTAAACGGATGGCCCAGTTGTCCCAAACGTGTTCGTCTTCCGTACGGTTGATGAACGTATATTCCATCTCAAAGTCACCGCTTACGCTTTCTTTGTAGAAATCGCTGATGTCATTCCATTGGGTGGAGTAGTCGGGTTTGCAGACGGTGAGCGCGCCTTTGCCGTATTCGGTAGTCGCTTGGGTATAAGTTTCAGGCTTTTTGTAACCCCAGATGCACAACTCGGAGTTGGCGTCCATACCCGTGAATGTTACCGTTTGAGTGGAGAGTCCATCCATCAATAAGTCCGCCAAAACGCATTGGAAGGTACCCTTGTTGGAGGTGATGGTGAGATATTGTTTGCCGTTGGCGAAGTTGTAGTTCCATTCTCCCGAGAGAGCACCCGAAACACGTCCGCTGGCATCGAGGTGTACATTTTGTACTTGGTTGCAAGCTAAGTTCTTGTAGTCCGTACTATTGTGGACGATGAGACCATAAGCACCTGCGATGTCGTTGGGTTGGTAGGTCTCTTTTTTCAATCCAAAACCTTTCCTAAATTCGAAAGGAGCGGCGAGGGCCCAGCCCGATTCGTTGATGAACATTTGGTGAACTTCCACATTGTGGTAGATAGTTCCCGTGTTTTCTTTGGCGTGGTAAATGACGTAACAGTTGCCGTCGTCGTCCATCAAGGCTGAATTGTGGCCTTGTGCCGTCTGTCCGATTTTCCACCATGGGTAGGTATAGTTCTGCATGAACGAAACACCGTATTTCACATTGTCGCCATAGTTGAGTTCGTATCTTTTGAAGACGGGCGAGTCTCCCGATGGGTCGCTGTAAGGGCCACAAATGTTTTTGGAGCGGAACAGACGCATGTTGTAACCTCCCTCGGGAGAGTAGAATCCGTAAGAGACGAAGAGGTAGTACCACCCTTCACCGTCAGCATCTTCCATGTATTCGATATAGCTGCCCTCGCCACTCACGTAGGCACCACCTGCGATTTGGAAACCGCAGTATTTGTCGTAGCCTGGTGCTGAATAACTTTTGTCGCGTAATCCTGTGCGAGGGTCTAACTTGATCATCCAGATACCTCCCGACCAAGATCCGTAAATCATCCAAAGGTTTCCCTCTTTGTCGTATTCTACGGCAGGGTCAATGGCGTGCGGTTTGATGGAACGGGAATAAAGTGATCCATTATTTTTCGTGTAGTTGTTGATGAGCGAAGGCGCATCGGCTCCAACTACATCGGCAAAGTCGGTCTTCGTATAGGAGTAGGTGCCTGAGGCAGTGAAACCTGAGTAAATGACCTCGTCTTGATAAACATAAGGACCCTCTATCTGGTCGGCAGTCAGGAGGCAGATGACCGAGTTGGCGTAGGTGTTGTTGTTGGCACTGGCGTCGCCGTTTACGGAGAAGTAGAGGCACCACTTCTTCATGGTCGGGTTGTAGATGATGTCAGGGGCCCAAAGGTTGCCGTTGAGGTCGTAGTTGTTGATGCCGAGTGAACTCCATGCGGCAGAGGGACCAAATGCTTCCCACATATTGTTGGAAGTGAATTTTGGCGAAAATTCCTTCCAGTTGATAAGGTCGGTAGAGTAGGCTCCACCTCTATGAGTTCCGAATAAGTAATAACGCTTTTCCCGGTCTTTGGCCTCACTCTGTTCAGGATATGACTTCCCGTTTTTGTCAACGTAGGCCACGATGACAGATGGGTCATGTACGGCAACTGTTGCAGCTTGCGTAGCAATTGGACAGAGCGTGCAAGCCATTGATATGGTTGGTACTAAGTGCTTTAAATATCGCTTCATGTTCTCTTTGGGGGTTCTATTCTTCGGGAAAGGAGTGCAACCTCTCCCGAAGAATTTTTGTTTTCTGTGAATAGACTATTTGTGTACGACGAGGACTTGCTCTTCGTATCTCTTTCCGTCAACGAGGGCAGAAATAAGATAAAGTCCGTTAGGAAGGTCTGATGTATTGATTTCCAATTCCTCAGATCCAGCAATGTTCTTGTTCACTTGTCTTGTGGTTGCTCCGCTGATGTTGATGAGTCGAATCTCTGCTGTCCCGTTGCCAGACAGAAGGATGTTCAGTTGGTTGTCTGCTTGATTAGATCTCAAGCGGAAGGCAGCGGCTGCTTGCTCATCGGCAACTTGGGTGTTTTCACCGATTACCTTAATGGTTCCTGTCTTGCTTACTTCAGACGAGCCGCCTATGGTTTTTACGATGAAGTTGAACACACCGCTTTCCGTTGGCGTTCCGCTGACGTCAATGCGGTTGTTTTCGGTTGATGGAGCAACGGTCAATCCCTCGGGCAATCCTTCGAAGACGATGGTTTCAGCATTTGTCCAAGAGTAGCCGAAGGAGACGATAGGTTCGCCCAATTTGATTTCTTGAGAAGAACTGCCCCCGCCTCTCTTGGTCAAAGTAGGTTCGTTGACAATGGGGTTTTCTGGTATGACTGGGTTTGTCTCCTCTTGTGTTGTGCATCCGTTGAATTGAAGTGTGGCACCCGCACCGTTCTCGGGGTTGCTAACAACCTGTTCCACCATTCCTGCGTCAATGGCTGAAAGTTGGTAGTATTGTGATGGAAGGAAAGCCCAACCTGTTCCTGTCGTATTTCCTGAGCAATAGCGGAATAAACAATTGTCGAATGTGAGTAGTCCTTGAGTGCCTTTACTGTTGGAGTAGTTGGCGTATGGGTTGTTGACTCCGATAAAGGCTGTACGCTCTACATAGATGCTTGAGTTGTTTCCTGCACCACAGCAATAGTTTGCTACTGAACTCTTATAGAGACAGTTGATGATGTGTACTTTACCGAAACGCACGCGAGGCATACGCTCTCGGCATCCTTCGTCCCACCAGCAGAATTGGAAAGTGGCATTGAGTTTGCCCTCGTCCTTGCTGGCGTTGTCGTCCGATGATCCCCAAAGATTGGTGTAGCGGTGGTCGTTTGAACCGCCAGATCCGCCTGCCAAAGGGGCTTTAAGGTATCTGAATCTACACCAAGTAACGGCAATGTTGTTTGCTCCGTTTTTACAGTCGAAGTTGCCATCTACTCCGTCTTGAAAATCGCAGTGGTCCACCCAGATGTTGTATCCGCCATCGATGCAAAGGTTGTCGTAACCGTCGCAGTCATAAGCACCTGCACTTATGAAGGTGATGTTTCTCATGATGAAGTTGTTCGTTCCGCGCGAGAGATATAAGATTCCAGAAGTGGATTTGTCGCGCCTGTTGCTATAAAGGCAGGAGCCGGGGAGTCCGATGAGTGTCTTGTCAACGGGAACTACCTTCATAAACGTAGTGAATTCGATGGCACCTTTGACGTAGATGGTGTATTTCCCACTTTTGGAAAGGTATGCCTTCAAGTCGGCAGCGTTATCCACGACGACGCATTCTCCCCCTTCTCCCCCTGTCGGAGTGGCTTCTACTGTGGCCCATCCCACGGGCTTGTTCTGGTCGTATGGGGAAAGCGCTGCGAATGTAGTTGAACTGGCAAATCCAGCAAAAGCCAGCAATGTCATGACTAGTTTTAGTGTCTTCATGGTTATCTGTTTTTTATATTCTATCTTTAATTTATCTAATGTAGAACGGGTAAGAGCCCAATTCCACTAATGCAAAAATATCAATATTCATGAATAAAAAAAGGTATAAAACTTTCAAAAATAGGTATTATTAGTTCAAAATAAAATTTGTCCTCTTTTTTGTCGGACAAACAACTTAGCCCAAGGCTGCTTCGGGGTGTAGCCAACGGAGACAGAGTGCAAAAACTACAAAAAGTTGTAGTAAAAAATTGCCTTATTGTAGCATATAGTAAGCCAATGAAAAACTTTTTATCAATAAAAGGACAATTTTATGATAGAAAATCAACAAAATTACTACTTTTGCTTGCAAAACAACAAAAAGAGAAAAAGTGGAAAAAATAGACGATTTAGATAAGCAGATTCTTGAGATAATTACCAAGAATGCGCGTATTCCGTTTAAGGATGTGGCAAGCGAGTGTGAAGTTTCTCGTGCTGCCATTCATCAGCGTGTTCAACGTTTGATAGATATGGGTGTGATTGTGGGTTCTGGCTATCATGTCAATCCCAAGACATTGGGCTATCAAACATGTACCTATATTGGTATTAAACTGGAGAAGGGATCTATGTATTCGGAGGTAGTTCCGGAGTTGGATAAGATTCCCGAAATTGTTGAATGTAATTTCACGACCGGTCCATATACCATGATGGTCAAGTTGTATGCTCACGACAACGAGCATTTGATGCAGTTGCTCAACGGAAAGATCCAGAGCATCAAGGGTGTGTCGTCAACGGAGACGTTGATTTCATTGGAACAAAGCATCAAGCGAGAAGTGCCTATCAACAAGGGAGAAGCAATTTTACCTTAAGTAGTAATAGACTTTCATTCGTGATATGAAAAAGGGGCGGTTTTTAAACCGTCCCTTCTTTTATGCTGAAACCTACCGATTTTAAATTCTCCCAATAAAGAGGGTAGGATTTGCTCACTACCAATGGATCGTCAATCTTTAATTCAGGGAATCGCATGGCGGCTGGTGCGAAAGCCATTGCCATTCGGTGATCTTTGTAGGTGGCGATTGGACTTTCTTGATTCGAAGCCTTCTCTCCTCCGACCCAACTGAGGCTTGCATCCGTTTCCTGTAGGTGATACCCCAACTTCGCACATTCATTTTTCAGTGCTACAATTCGGTCGGTCTCTTTGATCTTTAAGGTTTCCAACCCTGTTATTTCGAATGGTACATCCAGCAAACAACATGTTACGACAAATGTTTGGGCCAAATCAGGTTGGTTGACCAAGTCGAGTTGAAGTTTACCTTGGTTCTCTTGGGTATGGGTAATGGTAACGCCACTTGGAGTGTAGGTGGTAGTTACGCCAAAATGCTCAAACATTTTTGCAATGGCCGAATCACCTTGTTGACTGTCGTTTCGCAATCCGGGCAATCGGATTTCAGATCCGATTTCGGAAAGGGCGCAGATTTGGTACCAGTAGGAAGAGGCCGACCAGTCCGACTCCACTTCATAAGCAATGGGAGCGTAGTTTTGGTGGCTGATGCGGATGACATTTTCTTCCCATTCTGCCTTAATGCCAAACTCCTCCATCATGCTTAGCGTCATACGGATATAGGGGCGGGAGATGATTTTCCCGTCCAATGTCAATGTCAATCCGTTGGCCATGGTAGGAGCCACCATTAGGAGGGCAGAGATGTATTGGCTGCTGACGCTTCCGTCCAAATGAATGCTTCCTCCCTGAAGCGGTTGTCCTTTTATGCGTAGGGGAGGAAATCCCTCTTTCTCCGTGTAGTCAATTTGAGCCCCAAGGTTTTTGAGTGCTTCCACCAAAATTGAGATGGGGCGTTGCTTCATTCGTTCGCTTCCTGTGATGGTCCAGTCGCCGGGTGTATTGGCGAGGTAAGCCGTTAGGAAGCGCATGGAGGTGCCTGCCGCACCGATATCTATGGCGCTGTCCGAAGACGAGAGTGCCTTGACCATCACGTCTGTATCGTCGCAGTGGGCGATGTTGGCGATTGGATGGTCGGAGTGGCTGAGGGCGTGCATGATGAGAGCCCTGTTGCTTATGCTTTTTGAAGCGGGAAGTCGAATTTCCCCATTCAGTTTTCTCTGTTGAGGGGCTGTTATGTCGTATATCATAATGGCTGAATTATAGACCTACTGTATCGCGATAGAAATCCAATGCGTCGAAGATGTCTTGTTTCTCTACATTGGTGTTGATTTTGATGTCGCCGATTCCGCCCAAGAGGGTGAATAGGATGCGTCCGTCACTCTCGTTCTTCTTGTCGTGCGTCATATACTCGTAAAGTTGGTCGTAGTTCTTGCAAGTGATGCCGAGAGCTCCGTAATTCTCTTTGATGAATCGTACGCCACTCTGTAGTGTCTCTTTGTCAAGTCCAGTCTTTTTGAAAGACAAATAGAGTTCGGCAATCATACCCCAAGCCACTGCGTAGCCGTGAAGGACAGGCTTGCCTGTGCTCATGGCGAAACTTTCGAAGGCGTGGCCCACCGTATGACCGAAGTTCAACGCTTTTCGTATTCCCTTTTCCGTAGGGTCGATCTTTACGATTTCTTCTTTTACTTTCACCGATTCGTCGATGAGGGAGGTTAGCGCCTCGTAGTTGATGTTGTCGAGGTCGAACTCGAGGATATGTTTCCATACTTCCTTTGTAGAGATGAGTCCGTGTTTGATCATCTCGGCAAATCCGGAGAGGAAATTCTCTTTGTCCAAAGTCTTTAGGAATTCCGTGTTGATAATGACACTTTCAGCGGGGTTGATTACGCCGATTTCGTTTTTAAGACCATTGAAGTTGATGCCAGTCTTTCCGCCAACGGCAGCATCGACAGTGCCTAATAGAGTAGTCGGTATGTTGATATACTCAATGCCTCGTTTGAATGTGGATGCGGCAAATCCGCCAAGGTCGGTCACCATGCCACCACCTAAGTTCAGCATGAATGATTTTCTTGACGCGCCGTTTTGGCTGAGGAATGTCCACACGTTAGCGAGGGCTTCCAAGGTCTTGTGGTCGTCGTTCGCCTTTATTTCTATGATCTTTGCTTTGGAGAGTATTTCTTCGTCCAAAAGCGGCAAACATAATTTGCGAGTGTTGGAATCGACTAAGATGAAAAAGCCATTGGCTGTTTTCCCATTAAGTTCTTCTTTCAAGTCCGCTTTTAGGTTGCGGCTGATTATAATCTTTTGTTGTGCCATAAATATAGGATTAATGGATTCCGAATGAGGCGAACAGCCCAATCGTCATATGTTGTTTTCCTTAGTGCAAAGATAGGAAACAAATTTGAATTGGCTATTCGGTCGTTTCATTTCCTTGAAGAATGTTCTTTCTTGGGAGTTTTTTTAATTTCGTGGCGTGCGGCCAGATGGGTGGAGGTGGCGTACGCGTCTTACAGACGCGGGCACGAGGCAGCGCAAGGGCGGGCACGAGGCACCGCCCCTACTTTGTGGCAATACAAAGATTTTTTATTTTGTCATTTTGATAGTCAAACTTGCATTTTGAAAAATCGAATTGACATTTTGTAATGCCATAATTTTAGAAATTGACAAAATGTAAGTAAAATCGACTTTATGTAAAGGAATATGAGGTGTTGTGGTTTGTTTTGTTATCAAAAAAAAACGAGAAAATGCTTTTTCATCTAAATTTTATATTAACTTTGCGTCAATTTCTCGCAAAGAGAAAAAGAGAGTTTTATGAATAATCAGAAAATTATTTAATATTTTAAGTGTTATGAAACAACATAATTTCAACGCAGGACCATCAATCCTTCCACGTGAAGTGATCGAAGACACAGCAAAGGCAGTTTTGGATTTCGAAGGACACGGTCTTTCAATTCTTGAGATCAGCCACCGTGCAAAGTACTTCCAACCAGTTGTTGACGAGGCTGAGGCTTTATTCAAGGAGTTGTTGAACATTCCAGATGGATACAAAGTTCTTTTCCTTGGTGGTGGTGCTAGCTTGGAATTCTGTATGATCCCTTACAACTTCCTTCACAAGAAGGCTGGTTATGTTAATACTGGCGTTTGGGCTAAGAAGGCAATGAAGGAGGCTAAGCGTTTCGGCGAAGTAGTAGAGGTTGCTTCAAGTGCTGATACTACTTACAACTACTTGCCTAAGGGTTACACAGTACCAACTGATTTGGATTATCTTCACGTTACGACTAACAACACTATCTATGGTACGGAGTTGCACGCAGATCCAAACGTTCCTGTACGTTTGATCGCAGATATGTCTTCTGACATCTTCTCTCGTCCAATCGATGTGGCTAAATATGATTGTATTTATGGTGGTGCTCAAAAGAACTTGGCTCCTGCCGGTGTGACTTTCGTAATTGTAAAGGAAGACGCTTTGACTAAGGCTGAGGGCGAGATCCCAACAATGTTGGATTACCGTACTCACACAGCAAACGGTTCAATGTTCAACACACCTCCTGTATTGCCAATCTATACTGCATTGTTGAACCTTCGTTGGATCAAAAAGCAAGGTGGTGTTAAGGAAATGCAACGTCGTGCTGAGGAGCGTGCTAACTTGCTTTATGGTAAACTTGATAACAGCAAGATCTTCAAGCCAACAGTTGCCGACAAGAACGATCGTTCTTATATGAACATCTGCTTTGTATTGAAGGATGAGTTGCTCGACAGAAAAGAGGAGATCGAGAAGGACTTCATGGCTTTTGCAACTGCTAGAGGTATGGTAGGAATCAAGGGTCACCGTTCAGTTGGTGGTTTCCGTGCATCTTGCTATAACGCGTTGCCACTTGAGAGCGTTCAAGCTTTGGTTGATTGTATCAACGAATACGAGGCTAATTTCAAATAATTAATTGGGGGCTGTAGAGACGGTGTGCATGTAGAGACGGTGTGCACACCGTCTCTACCATCGTCGAAATTAAAAACATACAAAATGAAAGTTTTAGTTGCTACAGAAAAGCCATTCGCAAAAGATGCGATTGACGGTATAAAGAAGGAGTTGGACGCCGCTGGTTACGAAATGGTCCTTTTAGAGAAGTACACAGAGAAGAAACAGTTGCTCGATGCAGTTGCCAATGTTGAGGCTATCATTATCCGTAGTGATATTGTCGATGCGGAGGTTCTCGATGCTGCTAAGAACCTTAAGATCGTTGTTCGTGCAGGTGCAGGTTATGACAATGTTGACTTGGCTGCTGCTACAGCTCACAACGTATGTGTAATGAACACTCCAGGACAAAATGCGAACGCAGTAGCTGAGTTGGTGTTCGGTATGTTGGTTTATGCTGTTCGTAACTTCTACAATGGCAAGTCTGGTTCAGAGTTGATGGGCAAGAAATTGGGTATCTTGGCTTTCGGTAACGTTGGTCGCAACGTGGCTCGTATCGCTAAAGGTTTCGGTATGGATGTATATGCTTACGATGCATTCTGCCCTGCTTCTGCTATCGAGGCTGCAGGTGTTAAGGCTGTTGCTAACCAGAACGAGTTGTTCAAGACTTGTGACATCGTATCGCTTCATATTCCTGCTACTCCTGAAACTAAGAATAGCATCAACTACGATATGGTAGGTCAGATGAAGAAGGGTGGTATCTTGGTGAACACAGCTCGTAAGGAGGTTATTGACGAGGCTGGTTTGATCAAGTTGATGGCTGAGCGTGCTGACTTGAAGTATGTGACAGACATTATGCCTGCTGCTAACGACGAGTTCGCTAAGTTCGAGGGCCGCTACTTCTCAACACCTAAGAAAATGGGTGCTCAAACAACAGAAGCCAATACGAATGCTGGAATCGCGGCAGCGAAGCAAATCGTTGACTTCATTAAAAACGGCGTTGATAAGTTTAGAGTTAATAAGTAATTTCGGTTCGCTCCGAAGAGAAGGGCTGCACGTTATGTGCGGCCCTTTTTTTTATGCATGTGCGGACGGGGGGGGCGGGCACAAGGCACCGCCCCTACACACCGCCCTTCCTGTTGATAACCTCTTGATAACTCCTTTCTCTTTGTCATTAACCTTGGAAAATCAGTTCTAAACCTGTTGGGAAAAAGTTGGATAGTCGATTTTTTACAAGCATTTTAGGAGGGTGTTTTGTGTCGTAAAAACCTGTTGTTCAGTGTGCTAAGTGTGAATAAAAGTTATCAACATTTTTCTTTTGCAAAAAATAGTTTTTTAGAATTAAATTCTCTAATTTTGCAAGACCTACTATAGGGTTTAGAAGTGCCGTGTTTGCGGGACTGAAAATTGAAAAAATATATAGCGAAAATTGCTGAAAATGAACAATATAAGAAGTAGAGTTATGAAAAAACGATTACTTTTAACATTCATACTGTCGGGCTGTTTGGCGGTCTGCAATCTTGTTATGGCGCAAACGACCGTTCCAAAGAACGTCGATACACCGAACTTGGACTTCTCTCAAGGTGAGCAAGGCTGGGTCTATCAGACAGGTTGGTACACGACGTCTCTAAAAACAAGTGCAGATGAGCAAATTTATGTTTGGGATAAGACGTCCGAAAATAGTACTGCATCGATAAGAAACGTTGATATAAGTAACAACAAAAATGTGGCTTTGAGTGATAAACAAAGGGCTCGTTTTTGGCGTTTCTCTATGGATGAGGCAGACCGTATATTTTCATATAAGCCTGTGATGGTAATGCCCGATGAAAACAAGTCGGGTGTTATGCGTATCGGTCGCCCAGACGCATGGATTCCAACAAGTAATGGTATAGGTTCTGTATTTACTATAAAAGGTACGATGGGAGGAACAGGTACTGTCGATTCGAAAGGACAGCCATTCAATCTTCCTGTGTTGCCAGCTGTTGGCCGTACGGATGTGAAGTGTTTTGACACGGGATGTGAATCTTATATGTTTAATAAACTTAGCCGTACGGGTCCGGAGTGGAGCAACCCCTATTATACGGGAACGAACAAGAAAGCAACTCCTTGGGCAGGAGCCGAGCGTATGTACTATGATTTCACGGTGACGGAGAACTCCACATTGCTTACCTACCGCTTCTTGGCCATTTTGGCTTCTCCTGAGTCTTCTACCAACCACTCGGAGAATGGTTATCCGGAAATGACCGTTAATGTGTATGTCCAGAATGAGAACACGAATGAGTGGGAAATCTTGGAGTGTCAAGAGCACCATGTCATTGCCAGTGCTGCAAATGAGCCGCTCAATTATCCTGGTATGCAGCCAATGTATAGAAAGGAAGATTTGGCCAATAAGAATTTTATACCTTTCAATGCAGTGCAAGACAGATGGCAGGAATATGTGAGTGCTACATGTAACAATTCGACGAAACATAGTACTGAGCATAGAATTAGTACTAAAACGTCTGAAACTACTCCGACAAACTGTTTTATTAATTATGCTACTATCATTATAGGAACGAATGGTCAATATACAGGCAATTATTATTCACGTTACCATTATTCTGGCTGGAGAACTCGTTTCGCCGATTTGAGACAGTATGTAGGTAAAAAGGTTCGTGTGGAGGTGTTGAACCATGACTGTATTATGAATGACTATCAAGATGCGGTTGTTGCGGGTGGTCACGCTTCTTACGGATATTTCCAAGCAGAGACGCGTAAGTTGGAGATTACTTACAAGAATTGTAGCAATGAGACCCCAGACCGATATGAATTGACTGCTCCAGAAGGTTTTGTGGCAGGAACATATAACGCCAGCGGTTCCACGTCAGAGTTTGTTAGTGGACGATGGGAGGGTAGTGCATATCAATGGTCCAGAAGTTCAGGAAGAAAGTTTGTTGTAGATCCTAATGATCCGACGAAAGTATATGTGCCTTCAACAGGAGCCAATGCACCTGTAACAGGAGAAACTTATTACTGTACGATTATACCGGACTCGGAAAATACCAGAGATGGTGGTAGAGAAGGTTGTGTAAAGTTGACATTGTCCACCAAGATGGATCCAGTTCGTGTTCGTCCAGCTGTTGAATGGGACTGGGCTTGTGGTCCTATTAGGGGAGGTGTAGTCGGTAAGTTTACAGACAAGTCAACCGTGATTGAGGGCCCAGACAAGATCAAATCTTTGCACTGGGAGTGGATAGGTGATAATGCAAAGAATTTCTCAACGCATGATGATGAAGTCATAGAGGGGGATGATCCTGTTTCGCACGAGTGGACATTCGATAAAGCGGTGGAGGAGTACAACTTGCAATTGACCGTAACCACCCAATGGGGTTGTACGTTTACGGAAACATTTACGATTAAAACCCCAGAGTTCCCAGAAGAGGGTTGGTTTAAGAATTCCTATGTTTGCGAGAATGATGAGTTCACATTGATTACTAATATACCATACGCAGGATATGAGTATAAATGGTATGAAGTGGAGAATGGAGCAGAGACACTTTTGCCTTCAACAGGTGCTTCTTATACGGCTATAAATGACGGTAAGGAGCATAACTATCGAGTAAAAGTGAAATCTACGACAGGTCTTGTTTGTACATACGAGCAAGATGCAGTGTTGAAACCACTGAAGAAACCGGTAGTCAAGGCAAAGAGTAACAAGACAGAGGTTTGTCCTGGTGAAGAGTTTGTTTTGTCGGTCGCTGCCGGAAATGAACAGTATAAATATAGTTGGGCGGAGTTGTTGCCAGAGGTTGTCAATGCAAACGGTTCTGCTACAAATTCCGTAGCCAAGTCGGGTAGTTATGACTATACATTGGTGGCTGATTTGACTTATACGTATGACAAGATTGAATACACTTGTAAAGGACAAGATGTGGTGACGGTGGTTGCCCGTGAAGTTCCTGTCGTGAAAGTTGACGAGATGGCTCCTGTTTGTTATGGAGAGGCGGCTGTGGCAGAGGCTTTGTTTGACCCGACGAAAGTGGTGCCAAAGAGCGACGGTTATTATTGGTCTATCAATGGCTCAGCAGAGAAGCAGGGAAGTTCACAATATGTAATTCCGGCTTCTGCTATGACTGCAGGTTCCAATACGGTGAAAGTTCGTGCGGTTGACGAATTTGGATGTTCAGGAACGCATACGGGATCGGTCCGAATGAAGCAACCTATCGATCCAAGCATTTCGGGTATTGTTCCTATTTGTGCAGGAGACCTACTTAGACCGACTGCTTCTCCAACGGGTGCTGATAAATATGAGTGGAGATGTGGAACAATAGATATAGACGAGGTACAATCTCCAATGTTCCGTGTCCCTGCAGAAGCAACTCAAATTGAACTTAACGTAACAAAGGAGGGTTGTTCAAAATCTACTGCTGTAGATATCACCGTAAAGGACGCTCCAGTTATTCAAGTAGAGGGTAAGACAGATGTTTGTGAGCGCGAAGATGTCGAGTTCGTTTGTAAGGTGTTTAATAAGGTCTCTGGAAAGTTTGAGGAGAGCTCTAGTTGCTCTTACACATGGCGTAAGGATGGAAGACCTATCACGGCAGACGGAAACCGATTGAAGTTGCCTGCTATCTCTTCTGCTTACCAAGGTCACTATTCCGTAACTGCAACAAGTGGAGGAACGGGATGTGAAACGATTGAGGAGTTTGATTTGGTTGTCAACCCGCTTCCAATCGTAACGGCTTCAGCCAACAAGACAACCTTCTGTCCTCAGGACGAAGTCATATTGACGGCAGATGCATCCAACTCGCCAAATGCCATTTCAAGTTGGACATGGACAACCAAAGCAGGAACTTTGTATGGCGCCAATGTTGACTTCTTGGCTGGCACAGATGCAAGCAATTCGTCAGGAGACGCACAAGAGGCGGTTTTGAAGGTGATGGACGTTAACACTTGTGAAGCCGAGGTAAGGGTACGTTACACGGTTTATCCTGCTCCTACAGTTGATCTTGGTCCAGGCGATGCTATTTGTGCTTCGGGTGTCAATTCAGATTTCACCTTGAGTGCGACTGTGAGCCCTAACACCTCAGTTGTGTGGGAGACGCCAGACGCATCCAATGATGGCGCAACTACCACTTCTATAGTTGTTAAGGAGGGTGGTAATTACAAGGTAGTCGCAACAAGAGGAACTTGTAAAGCGCAAGACACAAGATATGTTGCCGTCAACCAAAATCCTACTATCACAAAATCAGGTTTGGCGCAGGCCTGCGTAAATAAAACAACAGAGTTGACGTTTGGTGGTGCGAGAGAATATCAAATAGGTTCAAGAACATCTACTGACGGTAAGTTTGAGTTCAACGAGTCTCAGCCTACGACCTATAATTATACGGTAGTTGGTACGGATATCAATGGATGTCAATCTTCATTGCCATTTGAGGTCAAGTTCAATGCACTTCCGGACGTATCGATTGATGCCGCAAGTATCAATTCGGTATGTAAGGGTGCTGCAGCAGAGATTACGGCAACATCGGCAGATGAGGCTAATATCAAGTCTTGGACATGGACACCAGGCAATTTGACGGGAAAGACCGTCACCCCTGTACTTCAAAACACTTCGACCTATACGGTAACGGTTAAAGACGGAAATGGTTGTTCTAACACGGCTATTCATACGGTAACCGTTACAGATATACCTTCGTTTGAAGTAACGGGTAATCCAAGTGTATGTCCAGATCAGCCTGTAACATTGACGGCCAACAATGCCAGCCTTGAATATAGTTGGCGTATGGTAGCCTCTGGCGTTACAACTGAGTTCGACAGCAAGAGTCCGCAAATCACATTCACTCCTACGGGCGACTGTATTGTCTATGTAAAGGCGAAATCTACCTCAGGTAAGATTTGTGAGACAGAAGAGAAGATGGTACAGGTTACTCTTCTTCCTGCTCGTATGTTGAGCATTGATGGAGCTCCTACAGGACCTATCTGTGAGGGTACGCAACTCACGCTCGTTGCGGGTGGTTTGCCTGCAGGCGAAGAGTACCAGTGGCAAGGTGGTCTCGGAACGGGAGCAACTAAGACTGTAACTCCAAATCCTGGTACGAAGACAACTTATACCGTTCTCGCTTCTACTGCAGCAGCTGGATCTTGTCCAGCAAAAGCATCGGTCGATGTTGTTGTTATTTCCAAGCCAAAAGTTAGAATTCAAAGTGCAGAAGATGTCTGCGTTGGTAAGGAGGCCAACCTTGAGGCAGTCGTTACATTGAATACTTATGAGGTAGATGGAGTTAGTTACGATGCTTCCGTTAAGAACTATGCATGGAATTCGGCTGACGGAACATGGTCAAGACAAGGTTCGGCTTACGACAATGTGACCACATCAGCAATTGAGGCGGCAACTACGATTACATTGGAGGTTACCGACAACTATAATTGTTCGAATACAACATCGCTCCCTATAGATTTGAAGCCAAAACCAGTCTTCTCTATTTCTGGTAATACTTCAGTCTGTGAAGGCGATCAAGTGGTGTTGACTGCTAATGGTAGCAGTAATATCAACTTTACATGGTACGACAAGGATGGTGTCAAGCTTGCCGATGGTCCAAGATATACGTATTATCCAACAGAAAGCGGACAAGTGAAGCTTGTTGGAAATTTGAATGGTTGTATCGGCGAAGAGTATGCATATGTCACTGTGAATAGAAAACCACAACTCAATGTAGATGGTAAGACGGGTCTTTGTAAAGGCGAAAAGTTGGAGTTGACGGCGAGCGGTGCTTCAACTTATACATGGGGAGATGGAACAGTGGGTGCGAACTTTACGGATGAAGCGCCAATATCGACTACATATAAGGTAACTGGTACGGATGTCAATGGATGTCATGCTACACTAGATGTCCCTGTTGATGTTCGTAAAACTCCAATTGTCAAAATTCAAGGTCCAAACAATGTATGTAAGGGAGAAACAGTTCATTTGACTGCTACGTCTGAAACTTGTACGTCATTTAGTTGGAATAATGGAGCAATAACAAGTGCTATTGATGTCCCTATTACGGGAAGTGCAATTATTTATAAAGTGATAGGATATGATGAATATGGATGTCCTTCCGCAGAAGATAAAAAGCAGATTAATGGTGTAACATTGCCTGTTGTTAAAATTGATGGAAAAAATGAAATTTGTGCGGGCGAGTCAGTGACTTTAACTGTATCAAGCACGACTGCTACAAAATGGGAATGGTCAACAAGTGCTACAACTTCTAGTGTTTCTATAGATAAAATAGAGAATGATTTAAACGTATGGGTAGATGGTACGTATATAAAAGATGATGCATCTTGTACAACAAGGGCGGAATTTCATATATCGGTAAATCCTATACCTAATTTGTCAACAAGGGAAGGAGATGCTCCGGAAGTTTGTAAAGGAGAAAACCTTGTTCTACATGCGGTAGGAGCCGATACATATAAATGGAGTGCTAATGATGAGGAGGGTGATATTTTGGTTTTGGATGGTGTTATGTCCGAACATAGCGAGCAATTGACTGGTTATAATAGTGTAGGATGTCAAGCAACGATAAATATTCCGATTAAAGTAAATCAAGCTCCTAAGATTTCAATTGATGCCCCTAAGGAGGTATGTAAAGGTTCTGTTGCTTCTTTGACTGCTTCAGGTGGAGTTCGTTATGAATGGAAACATAACCATACGCCTGATGTGCAAATAGAGGAGGTGATTAATAATTCAACTATTAAGTATACTGTATATGGATGGGATGAAAAAGGATGTAAAGGCGAAGGCGTAGCACAGATCGCAGGATTAAATAATCCTAAGATTACTATTTCAGGTGATTCTATCATCTGTTTAGGAAAAGCAGTGATGCTTACTGCCGAGTCAAACATATCAGGTACTACGTGGGAATGGAGTGATGGAGTTACAAAGTCATCAATGTATTCTGCAACTCCTACTTCTGATAGTAAGGTTTTTGTTACGGCAACGGCAAACGGCATATGTAAAGTGGACAAAGCTGTTAACATTACGGTAAATAAGTTGCCAAACTTAAATATTCAAGGTAATACCACAGTATGTAAAGGTGACGAGTTGTCACTGACTGCTACTGGTGCATTGAATTATTATTGGAATGAGCAGTTAACAAATCCTTTCAAAGTAAATTTGAACAATGACGCCACTTATACGTTGAGAGGTGTTGATGCTAATGGATGTGAATCATCAAAGTCAATACCAGTTTTTGTCCAAGCTCGTCCAGTAGTCTCAATTGATGGAGAAAATTCGGTTTGTGAGGGAACTTCAACCACATTGACAGCTAATGCCGACCAAGATGTCGCTTACTTGTGGGATGATGATCAACACTCAAACACACAATTTATTTCTCCTGATGTTGATGAATCACGTACTTATAAAGTAATAGTAACTGATAAAACTCCTCTTGAATGTACCTCTTCTGCAACGAAAACGGTCATAGCTAAGAAGAAGCCTAAGGTTACAATTACGGGTAATGCTCCTATTTGTGATGGAGAAACAATGAATTTGAAAGCGGAGGTAACTAATTCAGCTGAGGCTGCTGGTCCTTATGTATATAAGTGGTCAACAGCAACGACTGATAATATTTCAAGTATTTCATTTGTTCCAACTACCCAAGGTCAACAAGTATCTGTAGAAGTTGAGTCGTCAAATGGTTGTATCGGCAAGGACGATGTTGTTATTGATGTCTTGGATAGGCCTTCGTTCCAAATCGTAGGTTCTAAGAGAATATGTCAAGGAGATATACTTCACTTGGAGGCAAAATCAATTATTCCTGACGCAGAATATACTTATACGTGGAAGAAGAGTATAGTAGGCGCAGTTCTTGAGCAACAAATGTTGGACCCAGGAGAGTTCGATTTTGAGGTGACTGCTGTGACTAAGGGTCAATGTCCTTCTGTTAATGAGGAAGTAGTCCATGTTACAGTTGTTGAAAATCCTAGAATGTCAATTGTAGGAGAATCAACGGTTTGTTATGGAGCTTCTACAACGCTCAATGCTCAAGCTGAAACACATGTAACTCAAGTGAACTATGTATGGGAGTACACGGAGAATGGTGAAACTAAATCGTCTTTGAGTGAGAACTTTACTACTCCAGCCATCAATGCTCCTCTAACAATTAGTGTTACAGGAACTGACGTTGATCAATGTAAGGCTTATGCAACATTCACGGTTTCTCCAGTAGAAGCACCAAGGTTGGAAATTGAGCCTATTGGCTTCCCTGTCTGTGATAATGGTGAGGTGACTCTCCAAGGTAGGAATGAATTGGATAATACTAACAGTACACATTACGAGTGGTCTGTTGCAGGAACTAAAGTACAGGAAGGTGCTCTTTATACTAAGACATATAATAGAACAACCACAGTTCGTTTGTCTGCTACGAAAGATAATTGTACGGCATTCATCGATTATGAAATACCAGTATATTCAAGTCCTTCTATCGACTATACAGGTGTAACGGACTTGTGTGCCGGTGATCAATTGACGTTGACCGCTCGTAAGAGTACGGGAGACGGAGACTTGAAATACACTTGGCAACGTTCGGGTGTTAATCCTGTTGATGCCGCAGTATATACGGAGACCTTGAATAGCTTCGGTACGTATGATTATAAATTGTACGCATACGATGATCATGGTTGTAAGTCAAATGAGGTGACTGTCCCTGTTAGCGTGAGACGAACTCCTACAGTTTCCATCACTCCTTCTGTCAATGGTGTGTTGGAAGTTTGTAAGGGTCTTACTCAAGAGTTGACCGCTGTTGGTGGCGAGGACGGACTTACCTACAAGTGGTCTTATAATAACCTTGCTTCAAAGAACATCACAGTTCCTGCTGTGACTGATGATGCTGAATATACAGTTGACGTCTTTGATGGCAAGTGTTATGGAAATGACAAGATTACCGTTAAGCCTAAGGATTATCCTACTATCAGTGTAGATGACCAGACGGTATGTTTGGGTAGCCAATCAACGTTGACTCCTAACCTCAATGCTGACATTGAAAGCTATACGTTCCAATATGGTACGGAGAAGGCCGAAAATGTTCAAGATTTTGATTATACTCCAACAAAGGAGTCGTCTGTCATCTATGTATATGCTAAAGGCAAAAATGGATGTGAGACAACATCTCCTGTTTTAGTAAATATCACTGCTGTAGCGCAACCTGAAATTTCTATAGCAGGAAGTCGTGATATTTGTCAGAACGGAGAGTTGAATCTCGTTCCAAGTGTGACGAATATTACTTCTCCTATTCAATATACTTGGAGTGATGACTTTGGACATACTTACAATGGTGCTTTGAATGTCACTATGGCTAATGTCGGTTCATTCAATTACCATTTGACAGCAAAAACAGATGATGCGTTGAAATGTTCTTCAAAAGAGGATATCGTAGTTAATGTTCACAACTTGCCAGCATTGCAGATCAAGGGTGCTGACGTTTGTGCCGATACTTTATTTACTCTCTCTGTACAAAGAACAGATACGGAGAAGGAGAACAACACTTCATATGTATGGAAGATTGATGGATCTGATGATGTTTTGAGTACGACTGAGCAGTTGTCAACCAAGATATCTTCTCCTACAACATTTGTGGTAGAGGCAACAGACGTTTACCAATGTGTTGGCTCGGCTACGAAGACGATAACAACTTATGGACTTCCAACAATTACGGTTACGGGTAACAATCCGGTTTGTTTAAATAGTCCGCTTACAACGCTCAAAGCCGAGGTGGTAGGAGAGACGCGTGCCGTTACTTACACTTGGTATGACGAAAAGGGAGTTAAGATTTCTACGTCAGACGTTCTTCCTTCTTATACACCAACGACTTTGGGTAACAAGCGTTTGAAGGTGGAAGCCTATGTTAATAATGAGAAGTGTGTTGCTACAGCCTATGTTGATGTAGTAGTTAACGCCTTGCCAGACTTGTCTGTAGTGGGTAATCGCTCTATTTGTAAGAACACTATGGTTAGTTTGTCAGGAGTTGACGCTAATAACACCTCTACTACATTCGAGTGGATTGACATTAATTCAAATGCAACGCCGGGCACAGTATTTGAGAAGACATTCTCTTCAACAGGTGTTCAAACTTATCAATTGAAGGGTACGGATGGTAACAATTGTAAGAACTCTATTCCTGTAGAAATTACAGTTAAGGATTTGCCAAACTTCTCATTCAAGCCTCTTGCTCCAGTTTGTCCTAATATAGACTTTACTGTTGAATTGGAAGGTTCCGATGCTTACAAGTACGATTGGAACAATGACGGTTCATACGAAGGAAAGCATAATTCTTATAAGATTACACAAGACACAACCATTACTGTAGTGGCTAAGGATGAAAATACCAATTGTGAGTCATCTTTGAGTACAACGGTAAGAGTAAATACAGTTCCTACTATTTCATTTGTTCCTACTACAGCCACCATTTGTGAAGGTGAGCAAGTTACGGTAAGAGCATTGACAGGTACAGGTTTGGCTGCTGCTCAAAATTGGTTGTGGTCTGATGGCTCTACTACAGATGCGACAACTTATACTCCAGTTATGACCGGAGAGAATAAGTTGAGCGTTAGAGGAACTAATACTGGTTCGGGCTGTTATACTGACGCAGAGTTTGTATTCAATGTTGTTGAGAAGCCAGTTATCACGATCAAGGAGACCGCAGCTTGTTTGAACGGAAATATCAAGTTGGAGGTTGACTATGCTAAGAGTGACAACTATGAGTATAGTTGGAATGGAGGTGCATGGACCGATGTTAAGTCCTTTACCGCTAAAGCTGATATGGGCAATACGGTTCCTTCTGCTGACATTCGTAAATATGAATATACTGTTAAGGTTAGAAACAAGTCAGGTCTTGGATGTGACAATGTTTTGACTGGTTCAGTTGATGTATATCCATTGCCAGTGTTGACAATTACTGGAGAAGATGTCTGTGATGGTTCTTATGCAGATTTGAGAGCTTCGGGTGTTGCAAATGGTACTTATAACTGGTATGATGCATCAGATGTTTTGTTAAAAGAAAACTCTGCAACTTATGGACCAAGGGTTACGGCTGATTTGGATTTGAAGGTAATCGCTACGGATGCACATTCTTGTCAAAGTGAGCCTCAAACAATTTCAATTAAGAAGTTGAACAAACCAGTTATTCAAATTGAGCAACCTGATCCTGCCTGTGTCAACAGTGAGGTTACTTTGGTTGACAATGGTGATTCTGATGAAAGACAATGGAAGGTCGGTACAACAACAGGAACCGGCGTTGATTTCAAGTTCACTCCGACTGCATCAGGAAATGCTTATGTGACTTTGGATTCGAAGAAAAATTATATAGGACGTACGGGTGCTATCGTAACTTGTGCTAGTGATCAAGTTAGACAGTTGGTTTCTGTAAAGGCATTGCCAACGGTAACTCTTCCAAGCAAGGTCGATGTTTGTCCAAATACTCCTGCAAATTTGAATGCTGTTGCCGCTGCTGCTAATGGAACATTGTCTTATACATGGACAAACCTTTCAACAAATCAGGTGACAACAGATGCAACAGCTACTTATACGACTCCATCAATGGCTGTGGGTTCTGCTCAATTCAAAGTTGAAGTTAAGGATGACTATTGTTCTAATTCAGCAGAGACGGAGGTTGTAGTCCGTACCCTTCCTGAGTTTGAAATTCAAGCGCCAGAGGTGGTCTGTGAAGGAACAGATGCCACTCTAAAGCTTGTCTGCAAGACAGCCAATACATCATTTAGTGTTGATTGGACTAATGTTCAGTCTTCGGAGAACCTTCATTCAAGTTTGACTCAAATTTCGGATGTTGTTGACAATAAGTTTACATATGTGGCTCACGTTGTTGATGCTAATAATTGTGAGCAGGATGTTACACACAACATTAAGATAAACAAGAAGCCAGTAGTTACAATCTCTTCTAGCAGAAACAGTGTTTGTGCTAATGATGTAACAGGTATGATATTGACGGCTAATGTTACCAATCCTACGGAGGCGTTGTCGCCTTACACATACAAGTGGAATGGTAACAACGCATGGACTAGTCAGAATCTTGATTTGGCATCTCCTCAGAACGATCAAGTTTATTCTGTCCTTGTGACTTCTGTTTCTGGTTGTTCAGGCGAGCAATCCATTACGATTACAAGTGTTGAGGATCAACCAGCATTGCCATTGCCTACTGGTCCATTTGACATCTGTTTGGGTGAGTCAATCAACTTGTCTTATGCTAGTGATGCTCGATTCAAGTATTCTTGGAAACCAGAGAATGGCATTCAGGTAGATGGTTATAATTATACATATTTGCCATCTCAGCCAGGCGACTATAAGATTACGATTACGATTACAGATTTGAACTCTGCATCAAAATGTCAAGATTCTCGTGATGTTACAGTTCATGTTCATGCACTTCCAGCAGATGTGACAATCTCTGGCGACGAGAAACTTTGTAAGGGAAGCGATGCTATATTGACTGCATCGGCCTCTTCTTCTCCTGTGGCTTACTCTTGGTATGGCGTAAATCCAGAGACGAATCCATCAGCTTCTCCATTGGCGAATGGACTTACTTATAGGTTGACCGATATTCAAACGGCAAAGACTATTTATTTGGTGGGTGATAATGGCTATTGTAAGAGCTACGCTAATCATACAATCACTCCTGTTGAAAAGCCTGTTTTGGCTTACACTGGTGATGTTGAGGTTTGTGAGGGTGGTTCTACAACTTTGATTGCCGACGGTCAATCATCGGGTATCCAATATGCATGGGAAGACCAAACACCATCTGCATATACCTCTATTAATTCAGGTGCGGTTAGCCTTGGACAACAAAAGTCAATCAAGTTGACGGGTACAAAAGACAACTGTACAAACGAGTTGTTTGTTATAGTTAAGGCAAACCCAATCCCACAAGCATCTGTCCTTGCTAAGGAAGTATGTTCAGATGAATCTTTCAATTTGACATATACACTTGGTAGCAATGGTGCTGATGTTGTTTCTGAAAAATGGTATTCAGGTGGTGAACTTCTTGGTGGCCACTACGATGGAGTTGACCATGCTTGGATGACTTCGTTCAAGACAGCCGTTACAACTAAGATGTCAATGAGATTGGATGTCGAGTCAAGTAAGGGTTGTAAGCAATCAGTTCCTGTTGAAGTGACAGTGAAGGCATTGCCAGTAGTTGCCGTTAGCGGAAAATTGAAAGTCTGCGAAGGCACAGAGACGACCCTCTCTGCAACCGGAGCCAACTCATACGAGTGGTATAAGGTTGATGGCGAGACGGCAACTAAGATAGAAGGTGCCTCAGAAGCAAGTTTGACCGTTACTGTTGATGGAACTCAAACATACGGAGTCATCGGAAATGATGGTTGTGCAAGCACGATGAAGACAGCGACCGTTTCTACATTGGCTTATCCTACGATTGTGGCTGAAGACGTAACGGTTTGTAAGGGTGCTGATGCTACATTATTAGCGACTATTGCTGATCATTCAGATGCGACAGTTTCAACGGTTTATAATTGGAGTACAGGCTCAACTTCTCCAACAACAGTCGTTGAGAAAGTAAATGCTCAACCTATCAAGGAGACAATTACAGGAGGTTACAAATATTCAGACGGTACCGTATGTTCTAAGTCTGCTACTGTAACCATCAAATATCAAGATTTGCCAACTCTATCAGTCTCTCCTGCTAAGCCAGTTATCTGTAATGGCCAATCGGTTGAGATAACATTGAACGGACCATCTACTTCTTATAAGATGGATGGCGTAGATGTTCCTAATGTTGGTGGAATCTTCAAGACAACGGTTGCTCCTACCGGAACTACTACTTATAATGTAGAGATGACCGAGGCAAAGGCAGGTGGTTTGACTTGTTCTAATTCTGCAACGTTTGAAGTTGTTGTTTATGAAGCGCCATCTATCCTTATCCAAGGCGACAAGTACGTATGTTCTGGATACTCTGCTATCTTGAAGGCTTCTTCTGAAGGTGGTGCTACTAACTATAAGTGGACATCGAATACAAATCCTTCATGGAGCGAGACGGGTGCGACTATCGAAACACATAATATTACAGAAGAGACTACATTCACTGTAACGGCTGACGGACCTTCTTCTCAGAACTCATGTCCAGCAACGAAGACATTTACAGTGATTCCTCTTCAACGTCCTGTAATTACAGCTGCGGACAAGGAGGTTTGTGCAGGTTTGGCTGTCCAATTGGAGGCTGCTGCTACGGCTGCCGATCAGTCTTCTATGAGTTATGCATGGGATGCAGTAGAAGGCTCTTTCGCCGGACCTTCCATCTCATACAGACCATCTGCTCCAAGCGGAGAAAGCTTCGTCACTGTTACCGCTACTGCTAAATACAACTCTTCAACCGCATCTTGTTCAAGTACAAAGGATGTTAAGGTAACAATCAATCCATCGCCAGTTTTGTCGTACGTCGGTAAGACTGACTTGTGTTCTGGCTCTCAATTGAGATTGGAAGCACAGGGCATTACGGGTGTTACTAGTCCATATACATGGAAGAACGCAAGCAACGAGAATGTTTCTTCTGAGGCAGTCTTGGTAGTTGATAATGTAACTGCGAAAGCTTCCGTTTACAAGTTGTTTGGTCAAGACGCTAAGGGTTGTACAAACGAAATTACAATCACTGTAACTTCTCAACCTAAGCCTATCATTAATGTCTTGGGTGCAACCAGTGTTTGTGAAGGCACTTATGCTGACCTTACACTTTCTGGTACTGATGATGCAATTTATGAGTGGTATGAGGGTGATGTTCAAGTTTCTGCAGTGGATAACTTCAAGACACTTGTTAATACAGAAAAGACATATAAGGCAGTTGCTAAACTTCTTTTGGATGGTGGTGACTATTGTACGTCAGAGCAAGACGTTGTTGTAACTCCTCTTGCTAAGCCAGTTCTTTCTACTACAGGTTCTACAATCTGTTTGGGTGAGGAGGCTACGCTTTCTGCTTCGGGCGCTGATTACTACGCTTGGACGTTTGGAAGCGAGAACACTTCTGGCCCTAACGTAAATACATTCAAGATTAAGCCAACTACCGTGGCAAGTGATGCAAATCCTCACAAGGTATATTTGACGGCGTCTAATGTATATAACACTGCCCTCGGTCAAACGACATGTTCAGTTAATGAGGTTATCAATGTTATCGTAAATGAATTGCCAAGCGCCGAGATTGCAGGTAATACTACGGTATGTGAAGGCCACGAAATGACGTTGACTGCTGTTGGTCCAGACGAAAACAGAACGTATGAGTGGATCTTGATTGCCACGAAGGAGGTTCTTTCAAATACGAAAACATTAAAGAGAACACCTGTTTATGGTGAGTCTTATCAGTTGAATGTAAAGAACACCGTAACTAATTGTACAAATTATGCTGTTGTAACTCCTACAATCAAGGCTAAACCTCAGATTGTGGTTGACGGAGCAAAGAACCTTTGTGATGGTTCGACAATCAGTTTGACGGCGAGCGGTGCTTATACTTACAAGTGGGTACTTGTGGGTGAGGACAACAAACCTGGTAGCACAACTCTCTCAAGTTTGTCAACTTATTCTGATCGCATAGCTGATAAAGATGTTGTATTGAGAGTTTACGGTACGACAGATCAACAATGTGAAGATTCAGTTGATGTAACTATTCACTCATTGGCTAAGCCTACATTTGCTATTGCAGATGTTGAGGTTTGTCACGAGAGCGAAGTTCAGTTGGTTGACACGAAAGCCGAGGCTGACGCTAATACCTACCAATGGATTATCGGTGGAGTTACTTTGGAGAGCGATGCAAATACAGCAACTTATGTAGCTTCTACAAGAAATACGAAGACAGGTAGAGTCGTTGCTTCTAAGACATACAATACAGTAGAGGATGGCGAGGTGACATGTTCTAATACTTCAGCCAACTTCTCTATCACAGTATTGCCTTTGCCAACATTGGCTTACACATCACCAGTCGTTTGTGATAAGCAAGATTTGACTATCACTGCCAACGGTGCTTCAACTTATGCTTGGTACGATGCTGCTAAGTTCGATCAAGATAGTGCTGCGGCACGCGTTTCAACGGAGGATGCTTTGGTTCTTAAAAATGTTGACGCTTCTTTGCCATTGTCTTACAAGTTGAAGGGTGTTAGTGACAAGGGTTGTGTATCATTCAAGGATGTAAGCGTCTCATTGGTACAATTGCCTACTATCACGATTGTCGGTGATTCTGTTGTCTGCGAAAATACAAAGACAACATTCACTGCTGGTGGCGCAAGAAGCTACGAGTGGAAAACGGCAGACGGAACTACTTCTCTTGCTAAATCTGCTTCATACACAGTAGATGTTGCTTCCGACGAAGTTAAGTATATGGTTATCGGTACTGCATCATCGGGTTGTGTTGACACTGCTTATGTAACAGTTCACCCTCAGAAATATCCAGTGTTGGCAGACCTACACAAGAGCGTCTGTGTTAATTCTCCAATTGAATTGACATTGGATGGTGGTGACGAGGGCAACTACAAGTGGCGCTTCGAGGGTAAGGATTTGGCCTCTACTTCAGCGACCGAGACGATTACTCCGACTATCGTAGGTAATGATAAGCCAGTATATGTTACGGCTTCTAAGTCTTATGAAGTTTATGGCACCTCTTTGGAATGTAAGACAACCAAGACGGTTCTTTTGGATGTTAAGCATTTGCCTCAATTGACATTGAATGGCTCATCTGAAGTTTGTATCGGCACAGAGTTGAACTTGACCGCATCAAATGTATATACAGATGCTGAGCCTACTTACTACTACTGGTATTCGCCAATTAAGAATGATACAATCGCAAGAACTGCTAATTATGCAGTAGCTAAGATGATGAATGATTCTACATACCGTTATGGCGCTATCGACAAAAACGGATGTAGGGCTGAAGCTACAGTTTCAGTATCGGTTGTAGAAAAGCCAACAATTGCAGCGGCTGGTGACTTCTACGCTTGTGAAGGAACAGCAGCAAGCATCACGGTTTCTGGTACGAACTCATACGAGTGGACAAATAGTAATGGTGTTGTGGTTTCTACCGCTTCAACTTACAAGCCAGTCATGAACGGTGATTCAGTTTATACGGTTGTTGGTCAAAGCAACAAGGGTTGCTACAGTGAGCCTTTGACAGTCAATGCTTATGCTCTTGATAAGCCAACAATTGATTTGCAAGATCAAGATGTCTGCTTGGGCGGTAAGGTTAAATTTGTTGCTCAAGTTTCAATTGAGGATCAAAATGATATTGATGAGGGTGTTAATTACGGTTACACTTGGCAAGGTTATCCTGCTACGACAACAAATGAGTTGGAAGTAACTTCTAATGTTGCTGGTACAAGTGTTATCTCATTCACCGGAACGGCATTGTACACTAGAACGGTTAACACCGTTTCCCGAAACTATTCATGTAACACAACCGCTCGCGCTGAGTTGACTACTCGTGCATTGCCAGTCTTTACGGCAAATGTTGAGAGTGTCTGTGTCGATAAGGATGTTGAGTTCACGGCTGTTTCATCAGAGTCGGGTATGTCATATGAATGGAAGAACGGAAGTGCGGTTGTAACGGATGGTGATGCTGATGATTCTAAGTTGACAACTAAGTTGGCTGCCGGTTCTCATACGTTGCAGTTGATCGGTACAAAGAAATATACTGAGTCGCTTTCATGTTCTAAGTCAATTGATGTGACTGTTGATGTGTATGAGTTGCCTGAGGTTGCGATTACGGGTCAATTTGACATCTGTTCTGGAACTAACACTAAATTGACCGCTGTCTCTCCAGTTGGTAGCGTAGCAACTTATCAATGGTATGAGAAGAACGGTACAGTTCTTACGGAGATAGACGTAGAGACTAGTGCAACATTTGTTACACCTTCGCTTACTGCTTCTAAGACTTACGTTGTAGTTGCTAAGAATGCTACAGATTGCGAGTCTCAAGCCGAAGTGACAATCGACATCATCGAAAACCCTGTCATCAATGTGGTTGACAAGGCAACTTGTTTGAATGAGCCAATTACATTCGATGTCACTAATGATAATACAGCGGATGATGCTACTTCATACATATGGATGGCTAATGGTAACCAATTCGACGGACATAAGACAGCTACTTATACTCCGACAATGGCTGGTACTATTGAAATCCAAGTTGTCGGAACCAAGGCTCACACAGTTGCAGAGGGTCGTGGTAACGCTCAAACTTGTAAAACAACAGAGCACTTCCAATTGTTGGTACGTAGTTTGCCTGAGTTGAAAGTCAATGGCAACACTTCCGTATGTTACGACAAGCAACTCTCTTTGAATGCTGAGGGTGCTGACATATACTATTGGGCAGAGGTGAATACTCCTAATATGCATATTAGTGAAAGCAGCGAGTTGGTTGTTCCAAATCTTAAGACAGATAAGTCTTATATCTTGACGGGTGTTGATGGATTTGGATGTACATCCGAAAAGATCGTTAATGTCGCTGTAAACGACTTGCCAACAATTGCTGTTGAAGGTTCGTTGTATGCTTGTTACAATACGGCTACAACATTGACCGCTAAGGGTGCTTCTTCATTCGAATGGAGAAAGGGCAGCAAGGACGGTGAAATCGTTTCGACGGATGCAGTATTCTCTCCTGTAGTGACTCAGGATGAGACTTACTATGTTTCCGGTACGGATGATAACACATGTGAAAACTTCACGACGGTAACAGTTCATCCATTGGCCTTCCCAACAATCACAGGTTTGGATTCAGTGGGTATCTGTCTTGGAGACGAGACTCATTTGAATGCAGAGGTTAATGCACCGGGTGCTTACAGTTATGAATATGCATGGTCAACGAACGCTGACAATTACAATAGTTCTGAAACGGTTAAGCCGTTGAGCGAGGGTATTACACGCGTTCGCTTCACTGGTCGTGCCGTTTACGAATTCGGAATTGACAAGTACAAGTGTTCTACTGATTCAATTGTTGAGGTTAGAGCATACGCATTGCCTAAGCTTGCTCAAACTGGTACAAACATCGTCTGCGAGGGTTACCCTGTAAATATCGTAGCTTCCGGTGTTAATGCTGAAGGTTCATACGAATGGTTTGATGGTCAGACTAAGGTTGCTGACGGCAACATCTTGAACCGTACATTCGATGCTACCACTACATTGAGCTTGGTTGGTAAGAATAAGTACACTACTTATAAGAACGTCGAGTTGGAATGTCCTGCTACTTTGGAGAACATTTCGATAAAGGTTAACGAGGCACAACCTGTTACGGTTGACGGACAGCTTAATGTCTGCGAAGGCTTGGCTACAACATTGACCGCTTCAGGTTCTAAGTACTATCGTTGGTTCAACTTTGATGAGGATCCTGATATGACGACAAGCATTAACGGTAAGCCAGAGTACAAGAATGTTGTTATCAATAATGATGTGACATTCGCTGTAATTGGTACGGATGCTAATACTTGTAGCGATACAGTAAAAGTTAAGGTTAATGCTAAGAAGAATCCAACAATCGAACTTCCAGTTGATCCTCAAACATGTATTAATCGTGAAATTGAGTTGAGCGTTCAGTCTTCTGCTGCTGATGCCGTTCCTGCTGACAAGTATGAGTGGACTATCAACGGTAGATTGATGGAGGAGGCAAACGGTTCTAGTTTGAACTATACTCCGACTGTCCAAGGAAATCCTTCTATCCGAGTTCGTGGTTCAGTCTCTTACTCGACTGAGGGTGACCCTATCACATGTTACACGGAGAAGTCATTCCAATTGGTGGTTAATAGCTTGCCTAAACTTGTCGTTGACGGTTCAACATCTATCTGTAAGGATAGCACGTTGAAGTTGACTGCATCTGGAGCCGATGAGTACAAGTGGACATTCAACGGCGGAGTTGAGTCTTCTACAGCTACATTGGAGGTTTCTCACTTGATGCAAGATCAAACGTATCAATTGTACGGAAAGAGCACTATTACGACTTGTGATGTGACAATCGATGTTGACGTCGTTGTTAACGAGTTGCCAACTATCACAATCGAGGGAGATCGTTATGTATGTATGAACGGTAAGGCGAAGTTGACTGCTAAGGGTGCTTCTACATATGTATGGAAGAATAAGGCAACTGAAGAGGTCGTTGCAACGACTGCCGTATTTGAGCCTACTGTAACAGAAGAGACAACCTACGTAGTTATCGGTAACGACGCCAAGTCTTGTGGTGGAGTTGCAGAGGTTACGGTTGCTCCTTTGGAATATGCAGTTATCAAGGAACTTCGTGATACTGCCATCTGTTTGGGCGAGTCGATTACTTTCGCTCCTGTATTGGAGGCTGAGAATGCAACATTTGCTTACAAGTGGATGGCTGACGATATGTCTCCAACTTATGAGGTTAAGCCAAATGCAGCAGGTGTGACGCCAATCAACTTCCGTGGTTCTGCAATTTATCTCATCGACGAGAAGACGTATGAGTGTCCTACGAATGTTATCGTTCGTTTGACTACTTACGCTTTGCCTACTATCACATTCGATGGTACTACAGAAATCTGTAAGAACCTTCCTCTTGATGTTACAGCCCATGGCGCTGACACTTATGTATGGAAGCGCGGTAATGTAGATGTGACAGGTGATGTAAACGACAAGTTGACGATCGTTCCTGTTGAGTCTTATGAATACACATTGACAGGTACACAAAACCATACCTTCACTAATATGCTTGGTACAACACAAATCGCTTGTTCTACAAGTGTGGTTGTTCCTACTACAGTATATGAGTTGCCAAAGGTTAGCGTGGCTGGTGACCTTAAGATTTGTCAGGATGCTTCAACGAAGTTGACTGCAAGTGGTGCTAAGGATTACATGTGGTACAACGAAGATGACTATACATCAGTTCTTGCTTCTACAGCAGAGTTCGAAACTGAGGTTAGTGCAGTTAAGACATACGATGTTGTCGGTACAAACACCTACGGATGTAGCGACACTGTATCAGTTACGGTTTCTCCTCTTGAAAGACCAGACTTGACAATGTCGGATGTTGCCATCTGTTTGGGTCAAGAGACTCAATTCGTTGCTCCTACTACGGCCGATGCAGGTTCTTATGTATGGTCGATCTCTGGTGCTAAGTTGGCATCTTCAGATAATGTCGCTGATGTTAAGCCTGCTGATTATGGTGCATCATACGGTACGAAGGTCGTAAACTTGACGGCATCGAAGATTTATACATTCGACCGACAAAACGATCAGAACTGTTCTTCTAAGACATCGTTCAACTTGGTGGTTAACAACTTGCCAACGGTATCAATTGACGGTAACTTGATTATATGTCCTAATGCACCATTAACTTTGACGGCGAAGGGTACTTCTTCATCTTACGAATGGCTTGCTGAAGGAACATTTACAACGTCAGGTGAGAAGAACGAAGTCTTGAATGTTGAGCATGTAACTGCCGAGTCAAGAGTTTACAAGGTTATCGGTACGGATGGCAATTCATGTGAGAATTCAGCTTCGGTAATCGTCGTTAAGGCTGAGACGCCAACCATTGAAATCGCAGGTGAGCCTCGTGTATGTAAGGGTGATAATACGAAGTTGACTGCTTCGGGTGCTTCTTCATTCGAGTGGTTCAAGATAGAGGCTGATAATAGCGAGACTTCAGTTAACAATGGAAAGAGCTTCAATGTGGCTGTTTCTGATACTACAGTCTATAAGATTATCGGTACTGACAATAATACTTGTGAGGGTAATACAACAATCACGGTTTATCCTTTGTCTTACCCTACAATTACACTCCAAGACACAACGCTTCTTTGTGTTGGCGATGACATTACACTTTCTGCTTCTGCTGAGGCGGCTAACTCTTCAACCATCGTTTACGAGTGGCCAGCCGCTAACGTGGCAGGTCAGACTTTGGTAGTCCTTTCTCAAGGTGAGGGTACACTTTCTCACGAACTCAAGGCTACAGCCCGTTATGACAAGACGTCTAACACTTGTTCAAGTACGGCAGTTGCTAAGGTAATATCTCATAAGTTGCCTACACTTACAGCTTCTGGTATCAGCAATGTCTGCTACAACGATGCTCTCGACATCACCGCTGAGGGCGCCGATACTTATACATGGAGCGGTGAGTTCTCTGAAACAGGCGATAAGTTGCAAGTCACTCCAACAAGAAGCAGCGAGTATAAGTTGCAAGGTTGGAAGACATATGTGGATGGTAGATACAGCAAGACTTGTCAGAACTCAATTTATGTTCCGACTACCGTTTACTCATTGCCTAATGTAATGATCGCAGGTGATCGCAACGTTTGTAAGGATGCAGTTGCAGCCTTGGTTGCTGAGGGTGCTATCAATTATGTATGGTACGACATCACTAACGAATCAGAGGAACCAGTAAAACTCAGCGAGAATCCGAGAATTTCTCCTGTCATCTCGGCTGACACTAAGATTTCTTTGGTTGGTACGGATGCCAACGGATGTAAGAACAACTTCGATATTGACATCACGGCAGTTGATCGTCCAGTGATCACTGCAACGGATGAGACAATCTGTTTGGGCAAGTCGGCTAAGTTGCTTGCTTCTGCAGAGGGTGGTTCTTCATACTACTACAAGTGGACGGAGGCTAACGGAACTACAATTGACGAGGCCGCTTCCATCATCGTATCACCTAAGACAACTCAAAACTATAAGGTTGAGGTTACGGCAACTTACGATGGTATGACAACAACTTGTGCCGCTTCTAAGACGGTGACAGTTCATGTAAATAACTTGCCAGAAATTGAGTTTGATGGTGCAACGACAGTTTGTCAAAACGATGCTCTCGATTTGACGGCTAAGGGTGCTGTTGATTATACTTGGGATAATGTTAAGGGTGAAGGTGAGCACGGTGAGTTCTTCAGAGAGGTGCCTGCTACTTCAGTCACTTACGTTCTCAAGGGTATTGATGCTAATGGTTGTGAAAACTCAATCAATATCCCAGTTACAGTTAATGCATTGCCAGAGGTTGCCATCACTGGAGATTTGAATGTCTGCGGTGGCACTAAGACAACATTGACTGCTAACAATGCTAATACTTATGTATGGAGCACAGGTCAAACAAGTACATCTATCCAAGTGGAGGTTTCTGGTACGGAGACGATTTGGGTAGAAGGTACGGATCTTAACAAGTGTAAGAATCGTGCAGAAGTTGAGGTTAGCCCTTATGCTTATCCTAACTTCTCTGTAAGAGATACGGCAATCTGTTTCGGTAACTCAGTGGAAATGGGTATCGCATCTTCTGAGAGCGACTACTCATATTACTGGACAGCCGCTGGCGATACGACTTACAGTTCAACATTGACAGTTGCTCCTGCACAAACCACTACGGTTTATGTTCACGGTAGATCTGAGGCAACGGGTTGTGTGACTCGCAAGCCACTCAGAATCGAGGTTTATACATTGCCTACTCTTGCTGCTGAAGGTTCGAAGACAATTTGCTTCGGCAAGAACTTCAACTTGAAGGCTAAGGGTGCTGACGAATATGTATGGCACAGCAATTTGGGCGATGTCATAGGTGATACTTACGCTGAGGACTTGAAGAGCTCTCAGACAATCACTTTGGAAGGTACGCAAAACCACAACTTCGGTGAGGCTGTCATTGGATGTACGAATACATTGCCGGTTGATGTGGTTGTTAATGCATTGCCTGTGATCAGTTTCGCTGGTGATGTCAAGGTTTGTGAGAACACACCAGTCTCTGTGACGGCTAAGGGTGCAAACACTTATGAGTGGTTCGATGGAACTCAAACAGCAACAATTACCAAGGCAATTTCTGATACGACAGAATTTACCGTAGTTGGTACTGACAATAATGGTTGTCAAGGTTCTGGTTCAATCACAGTTTATACTCTTGAACCTCCAACCATCTCGGCAGAGGATGCAGCCCTCTGTTTGGGCGAGTCAGTCATGTTGTCTGTTAATGCAACGGCTAAGGGTGGTATCAAGTACAGTTACAACTGGACTTCAACCAACGAGACTTCACAAACAATTACAGTTACGCCAGCAGCTGCAACATCTAACTATCCTGTATATGTAACGGCAACGGCAGCATACGATGGAACTCAAACAGCTTGTACATCTCAGAAGGAGGTTAAGGTTGAGGTTTACGCATTGCCAGATGTTGCATACGAAGGAAAGACAATCCTTTGTCAAGGTGACGAACTTCAATTGAAGGCGTTGAATGCTGACTCTTATACATGGAACGGCATCCCTGCTGAGGGTGAAAATGCAGATATGTTGATTGTGGTTCCTTCTAACTCTCAATCTTATACATTGGTAGGAACAGAAAACCACACATTCAATGGTAAGAACATCGCTTGTAAGACAACGGTAAATGTTCCGGTTAAGGTTAACGAGTTGCCAACAGTGACGATCACAGGTGCATCTGCAGTTTGTGAAGGAACTTCTGCAATAGTTAATGCTCAAGGTGCTAACAGTTATGTATGGTCGTTGGCTGATGATAGAGACAATATCCTATCTAAGGCCTCTAAGTTGGAGGTTAACGTAAATGAGCAGTTGGAATATGTAGTTGTCGGTACAGACGTCAACGGATGTAAGAACGAGGCTAAGATTACAATTTCTCCTTACCAATATCCATCATTCGAAGTTGACCCTATTGTCCTTTGCTTCGGTGAAAAGGCAACCATGACAATTAAGAATCCATCTGAGTCTATGGCTTATGTATGGACAACGGGTGATACGACAGTTACAGGTCAGACATTCGCATTCGAACCTGCAACTACGATGAACGTATATATCAAGGGTACTTCTTCAATGACCGGATGTGAGAAGAACGAGGTGGTTAAGGTTACGGTTAATCCATTGCCAGTCATCAAGCATGATGTCATCACTCACGGATGTCTTGGTGATGAAGTTCAAATCGTCGCTACGGGTGCTACTTCTTATAAGTGGAACGGCGTTCCTGGCGAGGCAACGATGGTTTATACGCCAATCGCACTTAAGTCTTCTTACAACATTGAAGGTACGGACGACAACAACTGTTCTTCTACGGAAACTGTTACAGTTTTGTTGAACAAGTTGCCTGATGTTCAAATCAATGGTGAGACTTATGTATGTAACAATTCAGAGGCAACTTTGAATGCGACGGGTGCTCAAAACTATAGTTGGAGTACAGGCGAGGCTGGTAAGGCAGTGATTAAGCCGATCATTACTTCTGCTGATATGGTCATTACAGTAATTGGTCAAGATAATAACCAATGTGAGAATAAAGCTTCTATAACACTTCACGCAGTGGATGTTCCAGAACTTACTCTTGAGCCTGCTACAGTCTGCTTCGGTTCATCTGCTGATATGGCAGTCTTGACAAAGGCAGATAAGGTTCAATCTTACGACTACTTGTGGTCGAATGGAACAACTACTCAAACTGCAGTAGTTCGTCCGAATGCAATCGGTGAGAATTCAGTGAGCGTAGCGGTTACTGCCAACTATGAAGGTTCTGAGGGTACAGTTTCTTGTCAGAATACGGCATACTCTACAATCACAGCGATCAAGGCTCCTACATTGGCCGTCACTGGTGCTCTTTCAATCTGTTCAGGTGATCAATTGGAACTCACTGCTTCAGGTGCTAAGTCTTATACTTGGAACGGAGCAGCCGGCGAGGGTGAAAGCGGAGAAACATTGGTTGATTCTCCTAAGTCTTCTGCTCCTGCTTATAAGTTGGTCGGTACAGATGATTACGGATGTTCTTCTGACACAACAATCGTCGCTAAGGTTTATGATTTGCCTAAGGTGACAATCGAGGGTGACCCTCGCGTCTGCGTTGATGATAATGCCGCTCTTGTTGCTACGGGTGCTACTTACTACTCTTGGAGCGACGGAACGACAAATGTCGCTGAGTTCACTCCTCTTGTAACCGATACTACAACATACACGGTTACTGGTTACATCGTAATGGCAGAGAACAATAAGATGTGTCAAAATTCTGCAGACGTTAAGATATATGCTTTGAAGAGACCAACAATCAATGTTATTGGTCACACAGACACTTGCTACGGCAAGCCTTTGGACTTCACTGCTACGGCAGAAGCTGACAATGCAATATCTTACTCATATAAGTGGACTGACGGTACAGCCGATGAGTCTGGTAATGTTAACTTGACGGTTACGTCTAACCAAGTTCTCGGTGTTACGGCAACTGCTTATTACGCGGCTACAGACAATGCTTGTAGTTCTACTAAGACAGTCAACGTCATCTCTAACCCATTGCCTGTATTGAGCGTGGCTGGTAAGACTACGATTTGTCAAGGTGATATGCTCGATTTGCTTGCTTCGGGTGCAGCAACTTACGAGTGGCTCAATGTTAAGATGGGTGCAGACTTGCAGACGAAGCCTATGGGCTCTGTAACTTATACCGTTCTCGGTACAGACAGCAAGGGATGTTCTTCAACATTGGCAGTTCCAGTAAGAGTTGATACTCTTCCAATCATCAAGGTGGACGGTCCAAGAGCCGCTTGTGATAACTCAAGCGTAACGTTGACGGCAAGAGGTGCTGAGTACTATACTTGGTTGAATGATGGCGTTGTAAGTCCTACTTATACGGCTACCATCACGAAGGATATGACATTCAAGATCGAGGCTATTGATGGTAACAACTGTAAGACGACTACTTCAGTTGACATTACATTGATTGAAAATCCTGATGTTCAAATTACAGGTGCTGATGAGGTCTGCCTCGATGGCTCTGTAACATTGACGGCTACTGGTGCTCAAAACTACAAGTGGTCAACGGGCGAAACAACAGCGTCAATCGTTGTTGCTCCAGAGGCAGTTGGAACAATGACAATCTCTGTTGAGGGTACAACCGGAACTTGTACGGCATCTGCTTCTCATAAGATTACCGTTCACGGATTGCCACAGATTTTGATTGGTGGTCTCAATGAGATATGTGCTGGAGATCTTCTCCGCTTGGGCGCTTCGGGTGCTGGCGTTGAAGGAACTTATAAGTGGAACAACGGTACATCAGGTGACTCTTTGAAGGCTTACCCTTCAGCTTCTGGTACTTATACGGTAACAGGTACAGATGCTCATCAATGTAGCAGCACTTCAAATGTTTATGTGACAGTCAATGCATTGCCTCAATTCTCAATCAAGGGTGAGGCTAAGGTCTGCGATGGTAAGCAAACAACATTGACCGCTGTCGGTTCAGATGATATGACTTATGTATGGGATGATGGTAACGGTAACTTCACTTACTCTCCTGCTATCATGCCTGTAGTTGATAAGGAATGGACATACAAGGTGACGGGTACTAACGCTAAGGGCTGTAAGACAACACTCACGAAGGAGGTTGCGCCTATCGCTTACCCAATCGTAACAATCAGTGGAGAACCTTCTACATGTTACGGCGGTACCGTTACTTTGATGGCAAGTACAAATGGTGGCAATGCTTCTTATGTATGGTCTAATGGAACAAGAGGCAATACGATGACTTACAAGCCAGAGGTTAGCGGCGAGGTCTTCGTAGAGGCTACCGAAAATACTTGTACAACGAAGGAAACTAAGGCAGTCACAGTTAATCCATTGCCAACCCTTTCTGTTGACGGTGTGACGGACATCTGTGAGGGTGGTAAGGTTGACATCACTGCTTACGGTGCTCTCACTTATACATGGAACGGTAAGGACGGTCTCGGTCAAGGTGGTAGCAAGTGGGAGGATACTCCAACCACCACTACTATCTATAAGTTGAGAGGTGAGGACGCTTTGGGTTGCGTAAGTTATAAAGACGTGACTGCAGTAGTTCACGCTAAACCTCAAGTTAAGATCTCTGGTGAGACGGCTGTCTGCGAGGGTTCTTCTACAGTCTTGACTGCTTCTGGTGATGTTGCATCTTACATTTGGGATGACCCAGACTTGACGAAGGGTGCTACAATCACTCCAAAGGTTGAGGTTCCTGCTAAGTACACAGTAACAGCAACAAGCGGTTACGGTTGTGTTGCTACTGCTTCGGTTGAGGTTACTCCTGTAGCTTATCCAGAGGTTATCGTCAAGGGTGCTGATCCAGTTTGTTCGGGAACACCTGTTACTCTCTGGGTTGAGGGTGTTGATGCTCAAGTATGGCAAGATGGTTCAGTTAAGCCATTCTACAGCTTCACTCCTGAGGCTTCCACTTCGATTTATGTAAATGGAACTAATTACATCCAAGGTAACCCTGATAGAGGTTGTACAACTAAGAAGGTAATTAATGTAGATGTTCATCAGTTGCCAATTATCTCATTCGCTGGCGACTCTGTCATCTGTCATGGTTCTGACGTCACTTTGACGGCTCAAGGCGCTGATACTTATGTATGGAGCGATGGAACAGTTGGTTCAATCTTGACGGCAACTCCGACAACCAACACTACTTACAAGGTTTACGCTAAGGATATTAATGGTTGCGAAAACAGTAAGGAGGTTTCTGTTAAATTGTACGACGTTCCTTCTATCACCATCAAGGGTGAGAAGACCGTTTGTATCAATGAGGCGGCTTCATTGCTCGCAACTGGTAACTGTATCAACTATAAGTGGACAGAGGGTCCTTCTTCAGCATTGTATGAGCCTATCGTTTCTGCGGAGACTACATTCGAGGTTGTAGGTGAGGATTCACATGGATGTACAAACAAGGCGTACATTACGGTATCTCCAGTTGAGAAACCAGTCCTCTCTACAGAGGGTAATACTTACGCTTGTATCGGCAATGATGTTACATTGACAGCTCAAGGTGCTAAGTCATACGAGTGGGAACTTGATGAGACGGGCGAACTTCTCTCTAAGGCTTCAACCGTCATCGTTAAGATGGATCAAGCGAAGTCAATTAAGTTGACGGGTCACAGAGACAACTGCTCGAATACGATTACTATTCCTTTGACAGTTAACATGCCTCCTGTAATCGGCATCTTGGGTAACACGGAGATCTGTCAGGGTGAGATGTTACAATTGACCGCAACGGGTGCTGTATCTTACTCTTGGAGCAACGGCAGCCACGATGAGACGATGACTTCTCAACCAATGTCTTCTACATCTTATAAGGTGGATGCGGTTGACGGTAATGGATGTCAAGCTTCTAAGATTGTTCCTATCGAGGTTTACAGCAGACCAACGATCGGTATCGCTGGACCTAACGCAGTATGTAAGGGTAGTCAAGTTACTCTCTCTGCTAACGGTAGCAGCACAATGTATCAATGGATTGACCCAGTTCAAAACGATACGTTCGTAGGTGCTCAATACACTTATGTAATTAATGATCAGTTGATGTTCAATGTCATCGGTACTGACAATAGAGGTTGTAAGAATAAGGCGTCAATTTCAGTATCGCCAATCGCTTACCCTGTTATCACATTCGCTGGTGACTCTGTCGGATGTATCAACAATACGGGAGTCTTGGTTGCTCAAGGTGCAAACGAGTACTTGTGGTCTGATGAAACAAGAGGCGCTAATATGGAGATCCTCTTCGACAACAACAAGACCATCTTCGTAAGCGGTACTAAGAACGGTTGTACAACGAAGAAGGAGGTTAACATTACGGTTAATCCTCTTCCAGTCCTCTCTATCAAGGAGGGTAATACAAACATCTGTAAGGGCGATCGTTTGAACTTGGTTGTCGAGGGTGCTACTAACTATAGATGGAGTAATGGAGTAAGCAACTCTACTGGTGAGTTCTCTGCTTCGCCATTGGTTTCAACAACATTCTCTGTAGTTGGTACTGACGATAACAAGTGTAAGGCAACACTCCCAATCGAGGTTACAGTAAACGAGTTGCCTAAGATTACAATCGCAGGTGATGCTCAAGTTTGTGAGGGATCTCAAGCATCGTTCACAGCATCGAGCCAAAGCAATATTTTGGATTACGTTTGGAACACAGGCGCATCCGGTGCTCAAACTCAAGCAATCGTAAACGAGACAACAGTCTTCGTGGTTGATGCTACAGACGATAAGGGTTGTAAGGCTAAACAATCTCACACGGTTAAGGTAATTCCTTATCCTGAGGTTAAGATTTTGGGTAACCCAACCATTTGCGTCGGCGATCAGTTGAGCTTGGTTGCACAAGGTGCTGTCGCTTACAAGTGGTCTAACGGTTCAACTTCATCGTCTCTCAATACTTGGCCAACGGCTGGCGGCACTTACTCAGTAAGCGGTACTTCTAACGGATGTACATCGACAGCAAGCGTTGAGGTTCAAGTTCGCTCTTTGCCTAACGTCCTTGTAGGTGGTAAGACAGCATTGTGTATGGGTGATCAACTTGAGTTGCATGCACAAGGTGCTGAGACTTATACTTGGGGTGATGGAACAGAGGGAGAAACACTCATCGCTACACCGTTGACTTCTTCAACTTACAAGGTGACAGGTGTTGACGAGTACGGATGTAAGGCAACAGAAAATGTTCAAGTAACGGTTTACTCAAGACCTGTTGTCAACGTCTCTGGTGATGATAAGGTTTGTGCAGGTACGGCTGCTACTTTGGTCGCTTCCGGTAACAGTATCCTTTACGTTTGGGATTACAATGATATTTCCGGTACGACGATCAACCCAGTTGTGACCGAGAAGACAACTTATACCGTAACTGGTATCGACAACAGAGGATGTTCGAACAAGCAGTCGTTCACAGTCACTCCGATTGCAGCGCCTAGTTTGGCTGTCCTTGGTAAGACGCAGATCTGTCTTGGCGAGTCGGTAACATTGGTTGGTCAAGGTGCTTCTTCTTATGAGTGGGTGATGGGTAACCAAACCGTTTCTAACTCTGCGGTATATACGGTTAAGCCTGAACACGACATTGCGTTGTTCTTGTCTGGTACAACTCAAGTTTGTAAGTCAGATACGCAAATCAATGTTCAAGTAATATTGCCGCCTAACGTGGTAGTATATGGTGATAAGGAGGTTTGTCCTAACGAGGCATTCGTCATCACTGCACAAGGTGCTACCTCATATCGTTGGAGTACAGGTGATATCACATCATCTATCTCTTACGCTCCGATTTCATCTTCTACTTACTATGTGACTGGTTACGACGACTTCGGTTGTCAAACTACGGTTGAGTATCCAGTTAGAGTAAAGGATGTTCCTAAATTGGATATCGATATCTCGAATAAGATGGGTTGTCTCGGAACTCCAGACGAAGTATCGGTTTCTGTCAGCGGTGGTGTATTCTACACTTGGTCAAGTATTCCATCATTGCCTGAGTTGGGCGACGGTGCTCACGAGGATAGCTTGTTGCTCCTCATCGACGAGCCAACAACACTCACTGTAGTGGGTAAGGGCGAAAATGGATGTGAGGCCTCTACAAGCGTTACAGTTGACATGTTGCCTCGTCAACCATTCTTGTTCGACATTAATCCTCACTTGATTGACGCTAACAACCCTACTGTATTGTTCAAGGGTAATTCTCCTATCAATGCAGAGTGGGCATGGACGCCTGCAATTGGCTTGAACGAGATCAAGGGTAATGACTTGAAGTATCAATATGATACAGAGTCAATCGGTGACTCGGTAGTCGTGACAGTCCGTGCAATTGACGCTAATGGTTGTGAGTACACTGGTTATGACACAGTTTATGTTTGGAAGACATTCTGGGCGCCTACAGCGTTTACTCCTAATAAGGATGGTAAGAATGAGACATTCAAGTTCTATGGCGGTAACTTCATCGATGAGTTCGAGTTCATCCTCTACGATAGACTTGGCCAAGTCGTATTTGAGGGCCACAGCATAGACGATGAGTGGGACGGTAAATACAAAGGCAAGGAGTGTCAGGCTGGCGTTTATGGTTGGGTTGTAAGCTACAAGGGAGTTTACGCCGGAGCAGAGCGTAGCGGTGAGCAACGAGGTTATGTCACAATCTTAAAATGATGAATGAAATGATGAAAAAGTTAGTAGTAACGGTTCTTGGTTTGTTTATGGTGTTGTCCTCCTTTGCGCAGGACTACACCTTCACAAACCACAATATAGTGCCATTTAGCCTTAACCCGGCTTTGATTGGTAACGCCAACGCAATCAGATGTGGTTTGAATTATCGTAGGCAATGGCCTACCTTGGACAACCATTTCAACACGTTGCGTGTGTCCTATGACCAGAACTTCTATAAGCGTATGTGCTCGTTTGCCGCTTATTATATTTATGATAATAAGGGTCAGAGTGATATGATCACCAACGAATTCGGTTTGGGCTACGGACATACGATGCGTTTGGCCGAGGACTTGGGAACGGAGTATTTCATTCGTTTCGGTTTGACCGCTTCTGTATTCTACAATAAGATTGGTTCGAATCACACGTTTGGTGACCAGTATTGGGATGTGACAGGTCAAGGTGATGGACAAACCTCCGAGGAAGGCGTTGAAGGTGCTTCGGCAACATTTGTCGATTTCGGTTTCGGTGCGGCATTCGTCATTTCAAATATGTTGACGGTCGGTGCATCCGTTTCTCACATCGGCCAGCCTTATAGTGGTATCGTCAATGATCAGGACGAGGTGCTTTACCGTAAGTATGCGGTCCACGCTGCTTATGTGCGCGACTTGGAGTCTGCAAACGGTTTGTGGGGTCGTACGGAGTTGTCTGATAAGTCACTCTTCGTTAATGCTAATTTCCAATATCAGGAACCGTTCTATAAGACGGCTTATCTTGGTGCCGGTGTGATGATCTCCCCAATCATTGGAGGTTTGGCCTACAAGCGTGCTATAGATGGTGGCATCAATACCGTTTCATTCATGTTGGGAGGTACCTACAAAGGTCTTCAGGCATATTATGTCTATGACCTTTATACTTCTCATAAGGGTAATGGTTCATGGTCTCACGAACTTTCATTCATCTATATTTATCAACGTCACGAGCGTTATCCTTGTCCGGTTGTTTACTGGTAATGCATTGGTATTTACGCTTTTGGTCGTGTTGCATTCCTTATTAAAGGATGTCTAATAATGGAGATTGCAAGAAAATGTTCGTAGGACAAGACAAAAAGTTATCAACAATTTGTTTTTTCGCAAATAATGCGTACCTTTGCAATCCGAAAATGAGAAATAATAAATTATAAATAATATACGGCAATGAAAAGAACATTTCAACCTTCAAACAGGAAGAGAAAGAACAAGCATGGTTTCCGTTCAAGAATGGAGACTCCAAATGGACGTAGAGTATTGGCATCTCGTAGAGCACACGGAAGAAAGAAGCTTACAGTTTCTGACGAGGCTGCATGTAGAAGATAATATTCTAAATCAGAGATAAGGAAGGGCGGAGGTTTTACTTCGCCCTTTTTTATGCCTGTCCCCTATGGACCTAAAGCCTTGAGTTTATTGTACTCTCGGATTTTAGTTTGAGGTTTCCTTTCTGTTGTTGACAAGGTTTTATCGGCGTTTTAACCTCTATCCGTTAGTAAATTTTGTTAAATAGACTATTCGGTAGGCGCTTCAATGTCAATTATGTGGAAGATAATGTTTATTTTTGTCAAAAATAGGAAGAGTGCAAAATAATAACTTCGCTCCTACGTTAAAAATTTAAGGGTGACTTCTATAAATGGCTTTGCCGTGATTTTGAAGCGTCTGTCAGACTGATTGGAAATCATCAAGATGGTGACAAACATTCAAAAGTAGGCAAAAGATTTGCAGGAAGTTCCTAAATGTTAAACATTTATAGTCGGGGGATTTATAGAAAACCCCTAATGTGGTTCTTGTTCGCAAGACTTTAAAAATTGACGGGAAAATGCGCTATAATGGCATAAGGTTTTATCTTGTTTTCACTTTTATACTTTGCTCTTTGGGCATAGCAAACTCGCAGTATGTTTGTGAAATTGGCCCGATAGGTGGTGTCTCTTACTATAATGGAGATGCTAATTCAACCACGCCGTTCTTGGAGAACAATCTTATGGTGGGTGGTATCTTTAGAGCCAACATCACTACGAGGTCAGTCCTCAAGTTGGATTTCGCCAGAGCCTCGGTTTCTGGCAATACGGAGAATTTCCCTAACAAATTTCCTCAAGACCAACAGGCAAAGTTTGAACGTGATTTTTGGGATTTGGGCTTGCAATATGAGTTGAACTTCTTCAAGTTCGGTCCTGATCAATGGGATAGAACGGTGAAGTGTCATTCGCCCTATATTCTCATCGGTCCGGGTATGGCTATGTATCAGAACTCGGATAAGAATGAGTATGCCTATAATCTGACTTTCGGTTTGGGCTATAAGTTCAAATTTGCCAATCGTTTCAACGTCGGCGCTGAATGGTCTATGCGTAAGTTGTTTCGTGACGACTTTGACGTGACCAATTCATCTAACAAGTTTTTGGACGATTCCTACAACATAGGAAGTAACTCAATAAAAAATAATGACTGGTACTCATTCGCTTTCATATATCTCACCATGGATATCATCAAAAGAAAGGGTAGATGTACAGAATTGCGATAATGTTTAGAGTATGACATATAAAGAACAAATAATAAAAGAGAGGTTGCCTCGCCACATCGCCGTCATTATGGATGGTAATGGCAGATGGGCGAAAGCTCGTGGTCAGGAAAGATTCATGGGCCATAGCCAAGGCGTGGTTGCGGTCGATAAAGTAACGATGGCCGCTTCGTCTTTAGGGGTGGAGTACCTTACATTGTATGCTTTTTCTACGGAAAATTGGAATCGTCCGAAGGCGGAGGTCGATCTTTTGATGGATCTTATTTCTGAGACGATCAAGAAATATATTGACAAAGCGAGTAAGAACAACGTTCGTATTTTGGTGATTGGCGATCTGGCTCGCCTTACGGATAAGGCTCGCAGCAACTTGAGTGAGGCTATGCGTCTCACTGAACAGAATGACGGCCTGAAATTGGTTATTGCCCTCAGTTACTCTTCTCGTTGGGAGATTATCAATGCGGTTAAGGCAATTGCTGAAAAGGCTAAAGTTGGAGAGTTAGACCCATCTCAAATCGATGAGCAACTCTTCTCCAATTATCTTACGACAGCCAATATCCCTGATCCGGACTTGATGATCCGTACGAGCGGCGAGTATCGTATCAGTAACTTCTTGATGTGGCAGTTGTCTTATTCGGAACTCTATTTTACTGACACTTTGTGGCCAGACTTTGACGAGGAGGAGTTGTGTAAGGCAATAGTTGATTACCAACGTCGTGAGAGACGTTTCGGTAAAACAAGTGAGCAGATGTCCAAATAATTTAGAATTTTTAGAATGCGGAAGATATTTTGCATATTATTCATTTGTTTAACAATGGGCTCTTTGTGGGCTCAGCAGACAGATTCGACCGCTGCGGCCAATGGTTGGGAGAGTAGCGCAGCACGCTTGGATTCGTTGCAGACGGTTTCAGACTCATTGTCGAAAGTGGCAGATTCGTTGGCGGCATTGATTGGTCAAAAGCCTGCCGCAAGTGAATCCTCCGTAAGTGAGACTCCGGTCGTCACTTATTCGTTTACGCCTAAAGAGTATGTCATTGCCGATATCACCGTCGAGGGTGCAGGCAATTATGATAAGAATGTCATTGTCAATTACTCGGGTTTGCGTAAGGGTATGACAGTGAAAATGCCTGGCGATGATTTTTCGCAGGCGATTAAGCGTTTTTGGAAGCAGGGACTTTTCTCTGATGTGAAAATCATCGCTACTAAGATTGTCGATAAGAAGGTTTGGCTCCAAATTTCATTGAAGCCTCGTCCGCGCATCTCCGAAGTTAATTTCTACGGCTTGAAGAGGAAGGAGAAGGAGGATTTGGAGACTGGCGTCGGTTTGACCAAGGGCAACCAGATTTCTCCTAATCAGGTCGATCGTGCAAGAACGCTCATCAAGAGAAAACTTGAGTTGAATGGTTATGAGAATGCGGATGTCGAGGTTGTGCTTCGTGATGATCCCGCTAATCCGGGTGAAGTTATCGTTGATGTCAATGTCGATAAAAAAGGCAAGGTGAAGGTTCACCGCATCTACATCGATGGTAACCAAGAGGTGAAAGACCAAAAACTCAAGAGCGCAATGAAGAAGACGAAGGAGCGCAAATTGCGTAACCTCTTTAAGTCAAAGAAATTCATCCGCGAAGAGTATGCGAACGATAAAGGCTTGTTGGTGGACAAGTTTAACGAGAAGGGATTCCGTGATGCTGAAATCATCAGTGACAGTATAGTGCCTTATAAAGATAACAAGATCGATATTTATCTTAAGGTTTACGAGGGCAAACGCTACTACTTCAGAAATATCACTTGGGTAGGTAATACTATCTATTCGAACGATGTTTTGTCCAAGGTGTTAAGCATCAAAAAGGGGGATGTCTATAACCAAAAGTTGTTGAACGAGCGTCTGATGTCTGACGACGATGCGGTAGCCAGCCTTTATCTTGACAATGGTTACCTCTTCTTCAATGTGGATCCTGTCGAGGTTAATATAGACGGCGACTCTATTGATATGGAGATGCGTATCTATGAGGGAAAGCAGGCAACCATCAATGAGGTGGTCATTAATGGTAATACGGATGTTTACGAACATGTCATCCGCCGTGAGTTGAGAACGAAGCCGGGCCAATTGTTCAGCAAGTCCGATTTGCAGCGTTCTGCTCGTGAGTTGGCGGCAACCGGTCATTTTGACCCTGAGAAGTTGGATATCCGTCCCGTTCCGAATCCAGAGGAGGGAACAGTGGATATCGTCTATAATTTGGAGCAAAAGCGTAACGACCAAGTTGAACTCTCATTTGGTTGGGGCCAGACGGGTGTGACGGGTTCGCTCGGATTGAAGTTTACGAACTTCTCTGCCCAAAACATATTCAATAAGGAGGCTTATCGCCCATTGCCTCAAGGTGATGGACAAACATTGTCGTTGTCATTCCAAACAAATGCAAGTTACTATAATTCGGCGAGCATCTCCTTCACGGAGCCTTGGTTAGGCGGTAGTCGTCCAACTTCATTGACGGCTTCCCTCTTCTGGGCCCACCAGACGGGTGTCAACAGTTCTTACTATTCAAATTACTACAATAGTAGTTACTACGACAATGGCTCTTACAACTCTTATTACGCTTTTGCGTCCGACCCTAACAAGTACATCACGACAATAGGTACTGCGGTTGGAATCGGTAAGAGGTTGCCTTGGCCAGACGATTATTTCTCGCTTTATACAGAGTTGGCTTATCGTCACTATGACTTGCAGAACTGGTCTTATTTTGACTTGGAGACTGGTCAGGCCAACAACTTGAGTTTGGGTCTTACCTTCAGTCGTAACTCAATCGACAACCCTTACTATTCAAGGAGAGGATCGTTGTTCTCATTGTCAGTTCAAGCAACGCCGCCTTATTCAATGTTCAAGGGCAACAACGCAAAATTGAAGGCGCAGTTGGCTAAGTATGGAGATGGCAGATCCGTTTCGATCGAAGATCAAGCCGACTATATGGATATGCAACAGGAACTTTATGGTTGGGTGGAGTATTGGAAGACAGAATTCAAGTCAAAGACGTTCACTCCGCTCTCATCTAACCAGAAACTTGTCTTGATGACGCGTGTGGAGTACGGTTTCCTCGGCTATTATGACAGAGACCGTCGTTCTCCGTTCGAGCGTTATTATGTCGGTGGTGACGGTATGACTGGTTCAAGTAGCACCTATGCAACGACGAGTGTCGCTTTGCGTGGATATGGCAACGGATCGTTGACCCCTCGCGACTGGAAGAATAGAACAATGGGTAATCTTTACTCAAAACTCTCAATGGAACTTCGTTATCCATTGATGTTGCAGCCAACATCTACGATTTACCTCCTTTCCTTTATGGATGCGGGTAACGCCTGGAGCGAATTTTCAGAATTTGAGCCGTTTAATTTGAAGCGTTCTTGCGGTGCTGGTATCCGTGTATTCTTGCCGATGATCGGTTTGATTGGAGTGGATGTCGGTTATGGATTTGACGACCCTTATGTCAGAGGCGAAGGTGGATGGAACTTCCACTTGGTTATCGGACAGGAAAATTAATATTTTTGACAAGCGTTTAAACCATTGGAATTTTTGTGATTCTAAAAAGTATATAACTTTAAATTGAAAGGAAACATGAAGAAAGTTTTATTATTCGTTACGATTGCTCTTTTGAGTGCGATTTCTGCATCAGCGCAGAAGTATGCTATGGTTGACATGGAGTATATCTTGAAAAATATCCCGATGTATGAGTCAGCTAATGAACAAATAAAGCAAGTTTCTGCTAAGTGGCAGAAGGAGGTAGAGGCTAAGAATGAAGAGGCTAAAACTCTTTATAAAAACTACCAAACTGAGTCCGTATTCTTCTCAGACGAGATGAGAGTGAAGAAGGAAAATGAAATTGTGGCTAAAGAGAAAGAGGCAAACGATTTGAAGCGTAAGTATTTCGGACCTCAAGGCGAGTTGTACAAGAAGAGAGAGAGTTTGATGAAACCTATCCAAGATGAGATTTATGTGGCTATCAAGGATGTCTCTGAGGCAAAGGGTTACCAAATGGTGTTTGACAAGGCTTCAAGCATGAATATCATCTATTATTCATCAAAGACTGACATCAGTGATGAGGTTTTGACCAAGATGGGTTACTCAAAGAAATAAGGTTGATAGATAATTAAAATTAAATAAGTCATATATGTTTAAAAAATTATTGGTTGCGTTGTTTGTTGCCGCTCCTTTCGTAGGTTCGGTTGCACAAAATACGCAAGTGAAACTTGGGCATTTGGATGCTCAAAGTTTGTTCCTCTCATTGCCAGAGGCTAAGCAAATCGATTCTACAATGAAGAAGTTGACGGCTCAGCACGAGAATGAGATTAAGAGAATGGAGGAGGAGTATAATCGAAAGCTTGCTGAATATAAGCAAGGTGAGAGCCAATTTGACGAGACGATCAAGAGAAGTCGTACGGAGGAACTCCAAACTCTTCAAATGAAGATGCAGAACTATTATCAACAGGCTCAATCATTGCTTCAACAAAGGCAAAATGAGTTGCTCGCTCCTGTTCAAGACAAGGTGAAGAGAACGATTGAGGAAGTTGGTGCAGAAAATGGTTTCCTTTACATCTTCGATTCGTCAGTTATCTTGTTTAAGTCTGAGCAATCTATTGATGTTGCTCCGCTTGTAAAGAAGAAGATGGGCGTGAAGTAATTCAATTGATATATAAGGCAAGAGACCCGGAAGTACAAGGCTTTCGGGTCTTCTGTTTTCATAGGTTACTCATGTTCGTCCCAGACCTCAATGTAGCCAACTTCGGGTCTTGTGGAATTTGAATTCCGCTGAATTGCCTAATCTCATTGTGGATGTTGTCGCTTTTTCGTAGTTTTGTTTCTAAAATATCATAGGAGGAATGAATCGATTCATTTGACTGTGATTTTGAAGGATTTCTCAGGTGGAATTAGGAAATAGGGGAATATACTTCCTTAAATGTTAAACATTAAAATCCGGGGGATTTAAAGAGGCCTCCTTGAGTATAAATCAGATTATGATGACAGAACAGACAGTAGGCAAATGTGGGCCGATCGGGGTCTTTGACTCTGGTTATGGAGGGTTGACCATCTTTGATAAAATGAGAAAGTTGATGCCTCAGTATGATTATTTCTACTTGGGCGATAATGCTCGTGCTCCATACGGTTCGCGTTCTTTTGATGTGGTTTATGAGTTCACTCGTCAGTCTGTACGCCAGTTGTATGAGATGGGTTGTCCGTTGGTCATTTTGGCGTGTAATACGGCCTCTGCAAAGGCTTTGAGGACGATTCAGCAAGTGGATATACCGAAGTGGGATCCCTCGTTCAGAGTGTTAGGGGTCATTCGTCCTACGGTTGAGCATGTCGGAATGTTGACAAGCAGCCGCCACGTCGGTCTTCTGGGTACGGTCGGAACCATCCAGTCGGAGTCTTATCCCATAGAGTTTGCTAAACTTTTCCCAGATGTGGTTGTTGCGGGCGAGGCTTGCCCTATGTGGGTGCCGCTGGTGGAGAATTCGGAATTTGCTTCGGATGGTGCCGACTATTTCGTGAAGAAGTACACCGATTCGCTACTCTCTAAAGACCCTGAAATTGATACGATTGTTTTGGGTTGTACGCACTACCCGTTGCTTTTGCCCAAGATAGAGAAATACGTGCCTTATACGATCAATGTGGTTTCGCAAGGTGACATTGTGGCGGCCAGTCTGCAAGACTATCTTCATCGCCATACAGAGTTGGAGTCACACTTGTCAAAAGGAGGCATTTGTTCCTTCTTCACTACCGAATCGGAGGAGAAGTTCCGGCGTAGTGCTTCCGTCTTCCTAAAAGAAGATGTGAATGTAAAACATGTCAAGTTGGGGTGATTAAAGAGAGTTTTTGCTCCCTTATTTCCTCTTCACCAATCTCTTTACTGCGTCTGTAAGATAGACGAAAAGTAGGTTATTGATGGCATTGCTTGGTGAAATGGAAAACACGCGGTAGAAATGCTTTAAATTGGTGCGTAGGGAGTTCACCTTGCGGTTGAAGTAAGAGGTTGACTTCTTTTCCCAGCCGGGGTTGTATTGGCCAAAATTGCCCACGGAAAATATTATGTCGCAGAGCGTCTCCGCCTTTTTTGACAAACCTTCATTGAAGAAGATGGTTGCCTCTCGGTTTAGGTTCAGATGCTTTACGCAGAAGTAGGAGAATAGGAGCCAATCGTCCTTCATGCCGACTATATCTATCAACTGCTCCAACAACTTTTTATCCATTTCTTGATGGTGAGTGTTAAGGAAAAGTGCCCAATCGCATATTTGGCGGAGACCAAGCCCCTTGTCGGAAAAGTGGTCCACCATGTGGATTAGTAGGAATAGGGAGCAGAATTCCAAAGGGAGTAAGTCGGTCTCAACCCCTTCGATTGTCGTGTGGCGGCAAATCTTGATGAATTGTCGCTCAAGAGCTTGGTAAGCCTTGCGGCGGAACGGATTGAGCGGCGTGCCTAATTGCCAGTGTAGTTCGACGTCCACCTTCTCAAGTTCGAAGTCGGCGTGTTTGCTGGTGAGGTCGTGCCCTATGCATAGACCGTTCTTCTTGAGAAGTTGAGTGATTTTTGAAGCGTCGGCATTAGGGAGAAGGAGGTCGATGTCGCCTAATTGACGTAGGTGAGGGGTCGGGTAGAGAGCCGCGACGCTCAAACCTTTCAACAAGATGGGTTTCTCTTTGGCGAAGAGTTCATAGACCTTTGTTAGTACACAGACCTGGTGATTGTAGTGGTTCTCCATTTCGGCGATGTAGCCATACCACTTCAAAATTTGTATTTTGTTGGGTTTCTTGTCGTCGGGGAGGGTGGTCATGCCTTGATAGGCGAGGCCTAATGAGGCTTGCTCTTGAGCGGTGCGGTAGATGGCTTTCCAATCTGTACCTTCACCAAAAAGTTCTGCATCTGCAGGCTTCTCCCACAAAGCGGAATTAATCAAATTGAGCAATTGTGCATACTCCCTTTTCATACCCTTTTTATTCAATGATTATTCAATGATGCCAGCCTTAGCCCATGCTTCAATCAGTTTCTGAGAGTCGGCAAGTGCTTTCTCGTTTCCCACTTCGTATTTTTGGGTAAGGAGGTCGGCCATCGTTTGAGCGTCAAACTCCTTTCCGGCTAATGATTCCCATAAGTATGCCGATGCGCTGTTCATAGCAATCACTTTACCGAAGTTGATGTTTTCGACGCTTTGGGCTACTACGACTTGTTGCCCGGCAACGTTTCTTAGTTCAAAACCTTTTTTTTCTTTCATAATTGTATGTCGTTTTTTTTTCTTTTATGGAATGAGTTTGCGTTTTGCGCGATAGATGAGGAGTAGCCACCTTCTGATAGGAAGGAGTGCGTTCCAGATTCGTCCGTATAGCCTAAACCATTTTGTTTTGCAGTCGATGCGTCTGCCTTTTCGGTCAAAGTAGTCGGCGATGCCCACGACATCAGCGCGGGTGCACCACTCCTTTCCCTGGATGTTTCCGTCGCCTCTGAGCGTGAGTTTGTCTCCGTCTATGGCAACAATGCGGTGCATAACATATCGGCCGTTGAATTTGAAAAGTACGACGTCGTAGAGTGACAAGGCGTCGGGGTCTGGTTTGACAAGAGTTACGTCATCGCGTCGGTGTTCGAGGATGGGACGCATGCTGTAGCCAGCCACACGAATAGTGACGGAGTGACCCTCCTTCAGCATTTCGTCGGCGCAGTCGAGCAGTAATTCGTTGTTGACCAGTTTCTTCATTTCGTCAGTGTTTCGTAACTGAGATAGGCGGCTTCTGCGTTAGGCAGGCACTGCAATTGGTAAACCTTGCAAATGGTGGCCAAACTTGAAATGGCGTCTGATATGCCTTGGCTGACGCGTTTGTCCCAAATCATGTTGGATATGGAAGGGATGAGTGTCGCATAGGCCTTCACGCCCGTTTGTTGTGCAATGATGTTGGCAGGATATTGTTTGAGGCGTACGAAGCCCCCGATTTCTACCATGCGGTTTTTGTAGCAAGGTGTCTTTCCGCTCCATGGAGAACCATAGACGAAAGCTTTTCCGTCGATGACGCGGACGACGGGATTGTCGTCGTTGAGCAGTGACGTCTCGGGAATGTTCTCCAGCCATAGGCGGCTGTGGGTGCTTTTGCCAGTTCCGCTCTTGCCGAGGAAAAGGAATCCTTTGCCATCCTTCTCAATGACGGATGAGTGGAAGAGCAGTGTGTTTTGGGTGGCAGAGGAGAACCCGTACATCAACATCAGGAAATTTCCAAGTGCATAGTGTCTTAATGCGGCAGGCCCATTAAGGAAAGCCTTACCGTCGGAAAAATCGCTGTTGGTGAATAAATCACACCAAAAATTAGGTTTTTGGGGGTTGCTTATCTTATAGTGGTAACCATTGTCTTCTGATTTTGAAATGTGGAAGTTCATCCCGTCAACATCAAATTCTGTCACGAATGATTCCGTGATAGAGGTAGGCGTTACATCCATTTTAATGTTGATGGAAAATAAGTCTTTTGTCCCACACTCAATTTTGAATGGGGCGAAAGAAGGAATCCAATCCTCCACATTTACGGTATCTTGAAAGATTATTTCAAGGGTGTGACCTGCCACACAATATAGAAGTGTTTCCAATATCTAATCGAATAAATATTTTAATACCACAAAGATAATTGTTTTTTTGAGATTTATCAAATGGGAGGGAACCGTGATTTTGCGCTGATTGGTAGGTGATAATCTTATTTTTACTGAAAAAAGCTGTAGGATGAGGATTCGTTCGATAAAAAGATTTATCTTTGAAATGTCGAATCAAATGATTAATTGAAAAACGTATGAGAAGAAAGATAGTCTTGTTTCCCTTGCTCGCAGTAGTGCTATTTTTAGGCGCTTGTTCGGTGAATATAAAGGAGAAACAAATCCCGTTTCCAGCGAAATCATTTATAAAGGCTAATTTCCCGGAGGAGACCATTGATAGTATGCACGAGTCATTGGACAAGGAGTATTATGTTCTGCTTTCGTCGGGCGTGGAGTTGGAGTTTAACCATAAGGGAGTTTGGACGGAGATTAGTTCCAACAAGAATCCGTTGCCACAAAGCATCACCGATGAGTTGCCGGATAGGATGAAAGAGTATATTTCTACGAATTATCCGAAAAGCAAATTGAAGAAAATAGAAAAGACTTATCCCGGATCTCGTAGTCAAGGTTACCGCGTGCGTTTGACAAAGGCGAGCAATATCGAGCTTTCTTTCAACAAGAAAGGTGAGTTGGCGATGAAGGATCCTTCGTCTGTGAAACTTCCTAAGACGGTTGGTACCTATATAGAGAAGTATTTTGCTGGGTCGGAGTTGGCGTTTGTAGAACAAGATAAAGGTCGAAATTACCGCGTCTATTTTAGTGGCGGAGAGCAGTTGGTCTTTACTCGAAAGGGTGTGTGTGAGGATATGATTGCCAAGAAGAAGGGATTGCCGGAGTCAGTCTTTGAACTTCTCCCCAAGAAGGCGGTTGAATATATGCAGACCAATTATCCGGAGCCGAAGTTACTTCGAATCACAAAGAAAAGTTACGGTTATAAAGTGAGATTAGGAAAACCTAACGAGGTGAATCTTAGTTTTTCACGTGTGGGTACTTTGGTCGATGATGAGTTCATGGAATAATTTTTGTTAGTTATATAAAGTGTTGAATCTCCGTTCCCTCGAAAGAGCGAGCGGGGATTTTTTTGTTTTTTAGGGGATGAAATCTTTTTGGGGAGCTTTATCGCTGCATATTCTTTGCATAATTATCGAATATAAAATAAAAAAGTAACAAAATGACTGTAGAATAACAAAAAAAGCATAAAAAAGGTACGAAAATAGGTAAATGTTTGTATTTTTGTATTCGGATAAAGCGAATGATATACCGCTCGCCCATTTTTAGTATAGAAGGGCGTCTTTTGTGAGTGGTTCTATCGTGTAGGAAAGAAATTAAATTAAGATATTATGGCATTCAAGATTATGACAGCTGACGAGGCTGCTCGCTTTGTTAAAAATGGTGACCAAGTAGGATTTAGTGGTTTTACTCCATCGGGAACTCCAAAGGCTGTTCCAGCGGCTATTGCTAAGATGGCAGAGGAGGAACATGCTAAAGGAAATGAATTTCAGATAAGTGTTTATTCTGGTGCTTCAACTGGTGACGCGTTAGATGGAGCTTTGGCTCGTGCTAAGGCGGTTAAGTTTAGAACCCCTTACCAAAGTAGCAAGGATCAACGCAATGCAATCAACACGCAAGAGGTGGCTTATGCAGATATGCATTTGTCTCACTTGGCGCAAGAACTTCGTTATGGATTCTATGGCGACATTGACGTTGCTATTATCGAAGCTGCAGACTTGAATGAGAATGGTGAAATCCTTTTGACGTCAGGCGTTGGTAACGTGATTACTTATGCCAATATGGCGAAGAGAATCATCGTTGAGGTGAATAAGAAGCATCCTTTGGAAATCAGAGGTATGCACGACCTTTATGAGCCGGCTAATCCTCCTTATCGTGAGGCAATTCCTATCTACAAGGTGAGCGACCGTGCCGGTGCTGAAGTTTTGAAGGTTGATCCTTCTAAGATTGTGGCTGTGGTTGAAACTGACTTGGGCAATAGCGTGGCTGGTTTCACTCCTATGGATGCTGTGACTGCAAAGATTGGCCAAAACGTGGCTGATTTCTTAGCATCGCAATTGCGTTTAGGCATCATTCCTAAAGAGTTCTTGCCAATTCAATCGGGCGTGGGTAACGTTGCCAATGCAGTGTTGGGTTCGTTGGGTGAGAATAAGGAGATTCCTAATTTTACGATGTACACGGAGGTTATCCAAGATTCAGTTATTGGTTTGATGAAAGAGGGTAGAATCTCTTATGCCAGTGGCTGTTCGTTGACTGTTAGCGACCCAGTTATGGATGATATCTATGGAAATCTTGGTTTCTTCAAGGATAAGTTCGTGCTTCGTCCAATCGAAATATCTAACAATCCTGAGATTATCCGTCGATTAGGATTGATTACTATTAATACGGCTTTGGAGGCCGATATCTTTGGTAATGTGAACTCAACTCACGTCTTGGGAACTAAGATGATGAATGGTATTGGTGGTTCAGGAGATTTCACGCGTAATGCTTACATCTCTATTTATACTTGCCCTTCTACTCAAAAGGATGGTAAGATTAGCCCTATCGTTCCGATGGTTAGTCACGTTGACCACAGCGAGCACTCTGTCAATGTGTTGATTACTGAGCAAGGTATAGCAGATTTGCGTGGCAAGTCGCCAATCGAAAGAGCAAAGACAATCATTGAAAATTGTGTTCACCCAGATTACAAGCAGTTGCTTTGGGATTACTTGAAATTGGGCAAGGCTACTCATACGCCTCATAGCTTGCAATGTGCTTTTGGCATGCACATGGAATTTGCAAAGAGTGCAGATATGCGTAATACTGATTGGAGCAGTTTCGTTAAATAATTATGATTTGTGCATATATGTTGCATAAAATCGGCATATTTCTGTTAAATCCATGCTTTTGATTGAATATTAGCATATTCCGATTTGCATATTGTGCATAATTTTCTAATTTTGTATATTATAGTTTTTATAAAACCAAATAAGTTATGGCTAAAGTTGAAGATTTGGATCAAGTAGTGGTTCGTTTTTCTGGCGATTCTGGTGACGGAATGCAATTGGCTGGAAACATATTCTCTACGATTTCCGCTACAGTTGGTAATGACATCTGTACTTTCCCTGATTATCCGGCTGATATTCGTGCCCCACAGGGATCATTAACGGGAGTTTCAGGCTTCCAAGTTCACATCGGTGCAAATAAGGTTTTTACGCCAGGTGATAAGTGCGACGTGCTTGTTGCAATGAACCCTGCAGCGTTGAAGACTCAATATAAATTCTGTAAGCCTACAGCATGTATCATCATCGATACGGATTCGTTCAAGGAGGCTGATTTGCAAAAGGCAAATTTCGCAACAATGGATGCTATCGCAGAGATGGGTATCAAGAATGATGTTATTGCGGCTCCTATCACTCAAATGGTGAAGGATTGTTTGGCAGATTCAGGCATGGATCCTAAGGCAATCATGAAGTGCCGTAACATGTTCGCTCTTGGTTTGGTTTGCTGGTTGTTCAACCGTGACACCAATATCGCCGCAAACATGTTGAAGGAGAAGTTTGCTAAGAAGCCAGGTGTGGCAGAGTCTAACATCAAGGTTATCCAAGCTGGTTACGATTACGGACACAATACTCACTCTTCAGTGGCTCACACTTACACAGTGGAGACTAAGAGCGCTAAGAAGGGTGTTTATATGGATATCAACGGTAACAAGGCAACTGCTTATGGTTTGATCGCCGCAGCGGAGAAGGCTGGTTTGAAGTTGTATTTGGGTTCTTACCCTATCACTCCTGCAACTGACGTTCTTCACGAACTTTCAAAGCACAAGTCATTGGGCGTTACTACTGTTCAATGTGAGGATGAGATCGCTGGATGCGCTTCTGCGCTTGGTGCTTCTTTCGCTGGTGCGTTGGCTTGTACTTCCACTTCAGGTCCTGGTATCTGTTTGAAGTCTGAGGCAATGAACTTGGCAGTAATCATGGAGTTGCCTTTGGTTGTATTGGATGTTCAACGTGGTGGTCCTGCGACAGGTCTTCCAACCAAGTCTGAGCAAACTGACCTTTTGCAATGTTTGTTCGGCCGTAACGGTGAGTCTCCAATGCCAGTGATCGCCGCTACCTCTCCAACAGATTGTTTCGATGCGGCATATATGGCTTGTAAGATCGCTTTGGAGGCAATGACTCCAGTGGTTTTGATGACCGATGCTTACATCGCTAATGGTTCAGGTGCATTCAAGTTGCCTAACTTGGCTGAGTTCCCTGCAATCAACCCTCCATACGTTCCTGAGTCTTTGAAGGGAACATGGACACCATATATGCGCCAAGAGAACGGTGCTCGTTACTGGGCTGTTCCTGGTCGTGAGGGCTTCACCCACATCTTGGGTGGTTTGGAGAAGGACAACAAGACAGGTGCTATCTCTACCGATCCTGAGAACCACGATTTGATGACTCGTCTTCGTCAAGAGAAGATCGACAAGATCCAAGTTCCTGACGTAGTGGTTGAGGGTGACGAGAAGGACGCTGAGTTGTTGATCGTCGGCTTCGGTGGTACTTACGGACACTTGCACGCTGCGATGGATGAGATGAGAGCTGCTGGCAAGAAGGTGGCTTTGGCTCACTTCAAATACATCAACCCACTTCCAAAGAACACTGCTTCAGTGATGAAGAAGTACAAGAAGGTGGTTGTCGCAGAGCAAAACATGGGACAATTCGCAGGTTGGTTGCGTATGAAGGTGGATGGTTTCGCTCCATACCAATTCAATGAGGTGAAGGGTCAACCATTCATGGTGTCTGAACTTGTAGAAAAGTTCACAGAGATTTACAATAAATAAGTATAACCGATATAAACGAAATATATTATGAGCGAATTAAGCGCAAAAGATTTCAAGAAGGGCCAACCACGTTGGTGTCCAGGTTGTGGAGACCACTTTTTCTTGGCTTCACTTCATAAGGCAATGGCTGAGATTGGCGTTGCCCCTGAGAATGTAGCAGTTATTTCTGGTATCGGTTGTTCCAGCCGTTTGCCACACTACATGGCTACATACGGTATGAATACAATCCACGGACGTGCCGCAGCCATCGCTACAGGTGCGAAGGTGGCTAATCCAAACTTGAGCGTTTGGCAGATCTCCGGTGACGGTGATGGTTTGGCCATCGGTGGTAACCACTTCATCCATGCGAATCGTC
>JAKSLA010000017.1 GCA_024401455.1 Paludibacteraceae bacterium
AAGACTCTTGCGAGGTAAGCTTCCGCATCAAGGATACAGAAGACCCTAAGGCCGACTGCTCGAAGATGGAGGACTACGACGTCTTCATCACATCGACAGCATGCGACACGACCTTCTTGTTGCACGAGCCAGAGGGCGTCTTCACGGACAACTGCGGCATCGACCACTACGGCTTCACATGGAAGTTCCAAGACGGAGAGATGTCGGAAGGCAAGGCCTACAACGCAGAGAACGCTACGTTGACGTTCAAGCCAGGCAAGTACACCATCACATGGTGGGCTGAGGACAAGGAAGGCTTGAAGTCGGAGAACTGTACACAAACCATCACCGTACGCGACTCGTCCATCTTCAAGGTGACATGTCCTAACGACGAGAGCGACAAGGTATATGACGTACAGATCTGCGAGAACCCAACCGGCGATTTGCTGCTCGACTCATTGACGCAGGCCGTTTACAAGCCAACGGCAACGTTCACGAAGAATTGTGACGACGTAGTCTATCCAACCATCGAGGAGACCGTTTACATCCGAGATGCGGAATCAACGGAGTGGACATTGATGAAGGAGGTGACCAGCCTTGAGTTGAAGAAGGAGTACGTCGTACGCTGGAAGTTCTCCGTGGAGGCAACCGACCAGGTGGCAGCCATGGCAGACTCCTCATGTGAATACAATGTACGCATCGGCGACGTGACCATCCCAGAGTTCACTTGCCCAACATTGGGTGAAGCAAATACGGAGATTACATCAACCGACTGCATGGCCAAGATGGACATCAACTTGGGCGACTTGGCACCGACAGACAACTGTGAGAGTGACCCAGCCGACTTCACATACGGCTACTACATAAAGGATTACTCGGAAGACACCACATACGTGGCTTACACGACATCGCCAATCAAGGTTGAAATGCGCGTCAGCCCAGATCCATACACGGTGGTATGGGTGGTGGCCGACAAGGCAGGCAACCGTGCCGAGTGTGAGCAGGTTGTTAAGGCCAACGACATCACCAAGCCGGTGATTACTTGTCCAGCCGACACGGCTATCAAGGTTACAACGGCGTGCGACACGACGATGACCATCTCCGCACCTGAGGTTTCAGACAACTGTACGGGCGACATCACCTTCACCTACCAGATAGGTGAAGCAACGGCAGAAGCGTACACCGCACCGTTCGACTATACGTTCCCATTGGGCGAGACGACCATCACATGGATAGCGAAGGATTCAACGGGCAACGAGTCGGAGCCATGCGTCCGCAACTACGAGGTGACGGACAAGACAGGCTTCAACTTCTACTGTCCAGACATGAAGGATGTAGTCATCGACACTTGCGTGGTGATCAACTGGGCGACATTGGAGAAGATGATTCCAGAGGATCAAACGCCTTTGGCAACCTATTTGAACTGTGCCGAGAATATTAAAGACACGTTGGCACCAACCATCACCTACAAGGTGGACGGAGGTGATGCAACGGCCATCTCATCCGACCTCGAGTTCGAGTATGGTAAGACATATATACTTACTTACAACTTCAAGAAAGAGGGAGAGAACATCGAAACGTTCGAGCAGGAGTGTACGATCAATGTGACGGTAAAAGACACAGCCGCACCAATCTTCGATTGTACGAAGGTGGCAGGCGAAATCACGTTGGATGTGGTGAATGGATGCGATACCACTTACGAGTTGATCGCACCGGCGGCAGCCGTGTCAGACACCTGCACGAAGGATTCAGCCGACTTCAAGTTCTTCTATTCGATCGATGGCGGAACGAAGAAGGCCTTCGAAACAGCATCTTCAGAAGTATTCCAAGTAGGCAAGAACTACACCATCACTTGGAGCGTGAAGGATGAGCACGACAACGATGCTCGCACAACTTGTGATCAGACTGTTACCGTGAACGACAAGCGCAAGATCAACTTGACTTGTCCAAGCGAGGACGACATCACCTTCAACTGGTGTGACACGGGCGACGACTATCAATGGAAGAACACGGAGTTCAGCATCAAGGACACATTGTTGAACCAGTCAAGCCACTGGCCAAGCGCATCGGCAACGAAGTGCGCAAACGGCACGGAGACGACGGAGACCGTAGCACTTGACTCCACCATCTATCTGTTCGACGGAACAGCATGGAGCGAGATGACGGACGAGACGAAGTTCTCCTACGACACGGAATACAAGATCAAGTGGGTATATGCCAAGAGCGGCGAGTACTTGGCAGAGGTGAAAGACTCTTGCGAGGTAAGCTTCCGCATCAAGGATACAGAAGACCCTAAGGCCGATTGTTCGAAGATGGAGAACTACGACATCTATATCGCAACGGCTGCTTGCGATACAACATTCAAGTTGCACGAACCAGCAGGTGTCTTCTATGACAATTGTGGAATTGACCACTATGGCTTCATGTTGAAGTTCAGCAATGATTCTACATCAGAAGCACTCGTTTACAATGACGAGACTGCTCAAGTTTCATGGAGACCAGGTACATATACCATCACATGGTGGGCTGAAGACAAAGAAGGTCAGAAGTCTCCTGAATGTAACCAAGTAGTAACCGTTTACGATACGGTTCCACCTGCAGTTGATTGTTCTGTATTTGAGGATGTCTCAATCATCTGGACAGAACTTGGTGATGTAGTGCCGTTCGAAAATGTTGTCGAGGCAGGTTTGGTCATCGACCCATCAATCAAGGGTGATTGCGACGGTGATATATTCGGAATTCCTTCCAGAAGTGATAATGTTGCATTTGAGTCTCCATTCATGGTAGATACGATGACCATCGTCACTTGGACATTTACAGATTCTTCTAAGAATTCATCAACATGTACACAAAACATCTACATCCAGAATTTGATGGATATTCCAATCGAGTGTCCTACATTGGAAAAGGATCTTTACAATTGTGTCGAAGACATTCCTGCTCCTTATGCAAATTGGGAAGAGTTCACTGCGGCTGGAGGATCAGCGTTGGCAGAGAAGTATTTGAAGCTTTCTACGTTCGGAGTTGAGGAGACTCGCACTGGTCAATGCACGGTTGAGGTTAAGCGTACATACTATGTTTACGATTTGAAGAACCATCGTTCAGAGTGTGAACAGATCTTTACCGTAGTTGATACGATAGCTCCTGTCATTACATCGACGGTAGAAAATCTTGTCTTGGGTTGTAAGGATGATATTCCTGAGGCACCAGTTGTTTATGCTACAGACGCATGTCAAACAACGCAGATTATTGCTGACTTGCATGAGGTGAATGATCGTTCAACAGATACACACTCTTGTGGTTATTATAACTATACGATTACAAGAACGTGGACGGCAACAGATTCTTGTGGCAATACCAGTGAGCCTTTGGTTCAATACATTTCTGTGGTTGACACAATCGATCCTCACTTCAACTTCCCAGATGACTGGAGAGATACAGTTTTGGCTGTGGCTATAAAGGGTTGTGAATTCCAGATTCCAGACTTCTCTTCTAAGGTTCGCTCTATCATAGAGGATAATTGTACGGAGACGGAAGACTTGATTATTCAACAAGTTCCTGCAGCAGGTACAAGCATTGACGATTCTAAATTTGTGAAGGTCTATGTGAGTGACTTCTGTGGCAACAAAGACTCTCTTGAGATTTATGTGATGATGTCAACACCGAAGGCAATTGTAACGCTTAATGCCAATTCGTTGACCACTTGTGTTTCTGATTCAACTGCGATAAGCTTGTGGTCTCAGAATGTGAGAGAGGCTCATGGTAGAATGTATGTTTATGATTGGGACGGTACAATTACCACAATCCCTTCTACATTCACCTATGACTGCTATAAAGAGAACATCTCGGATACAACGCTTGTCTTCTCGGATAACTTCGTGACGAATGGTAGTAAGTTCTATTCAACGGATAGAGAGTTCTATAACAGACAAAGAGATTCTTTGATTAACTTGACAAGAAGGGCTCAGTCTGGTCTCTACTACTTCGTGGCAATGGATACGCTTACGTTGTGTTCCGATACGGCTTCGGCTTATTTGGATTTCAGAGAGCGCCCACGTATCAGCATGAATTCAGGTGACTTCTCAGTCTGTGAATTTGACTCTTTGCCTTTGGATCAGATTATGTCAGAATTCTCTGTATGTCTTGACGATATGGGTTATCCTATTACAGATGAGGGATGGATGATTGATGGTCATAAATATACTTCAACTGACTCGGTATTGACCGTTTCTGATAGGCTTTCTCTCTACTACTATGCAGAGAATGAGTGTGGTTCGACATCTTCGTTGGATTCTTATTTCGGAGCATGTTTCAGATACCCTGTAGGTGCTGACTCGGTAGAAGTATTTGGTTCAGAGATGAATGTCAAGTTGTTCCGCGAGGATAGGTTGGTGGTTTCTTCTTCCATCACATTGGATGTTCACCATAGATTTGACGAGAAGTCGATGATGTTGGTTGCTGATCCATCCGATCCGGCTACGATATTCATCGGTGATAATGCGACATTGTCATTGCATACTAATCAAAAACCTTCGAATATTGACTGGTATCGTGTGGTTGACCACTTCGATGCACGTTTCGGAAACAAATATGATTTGAATGGTGAATTGCTTGATGCCGATTCTTTGGGATTGGAGGTAAATGATGAGTTGATCGATAGAACAGACTCAACGGAGTCCAGGTTCATGGAACAAATCCTCTACAATTTGACTGACTCTGCTACATATTACGTTGTCGTTTCCGACTTCGTTTGTCCTTCAATGGCTTCGAATGTAGTTCAGATTAATGTCAATGACTTTGTGCCAACTGCAATTACTCCTTATGATAAGGATGGATTGAATGACGTCTTCATGCCAAATTGCCCAGTAATTATCTTTAACCGATATGGACAAAAGATTCATGAAGGCTGGGGTTGGGATGGCTCTGATGCAGGAAGAATTGCCGATCCAGGCGTTTACTTCTATGAGTTGACATTCCCTTCCGGTGCTACGAGAAAGGGTACGATAGAGGTCGTTAAGTTTTAGTATTTAAGAATATGATTAGTAAGAAGACGAATCTTGTGATCAAGGTTCGTCTTCTTTTTGGTTAGAGGAGTTCTGTTAATCTCCTTTTCATCGTATTGATGAATGTGATCTTGTGAATTTTGAATCGTAAAGTGATTTTAAGATAGAAAAAGTGGGGCTTTTATTCTTGAAATCGTTTATTTTGCGAAAAAATTAAATTGAGTTATGAAGAAAGTATTTATGATATTGCCTCTTTTGGCATTATTGGGGTGCTCGGGAGGAGAACAAAAAAAGAGTAAGTCGGTAGCGGCGGAAACTAAAACAGATGTTGTCAAGTTGATAGATGAAGTTCCCGAGCCGTCCGAGCCTTGTGTTGAAATTTCGGTTAAGGGTGTAAAGATTGACGAGTGTTCATTCCCTGACGAGGCATTTAGAAATTTTGTCTTGGCAAAAGAATACGGCAAAGATGGGTATTTGGCTCAAGAAGAGGTGGATACGATAAAGGTTTTGAATTGTGAAGATGCCGGGATTCGAAAATTGAAAGGAATCGAATTCTGTACGGCGTTGACAGAGTTGAATGGTATGGACAATCGACTTTTATCTTTAGACTTAAGTCAGAATTTGGCATTGAAAAAACTCTTCTGTTCTGGAAATGTTATTTCAAAGTTGGATATAAGTAAGAATGTTGCTCTGACAGGTTTGTATTGTTATGACAATCAACTTGATACGTTGGATTTGTCTAATAACAAGGCTTTGGCAGACTTGACCTGTTGGGGAAATCAATTAGCCTCGTTGGATTTGTCCCATAATCTTGATTTGACGACATTGGATTGTTCAAAGAATCAACTCCCAGTTTTGGATGTAAGCCTCAACAAGAAGTTGACTTCTTTGGATTGTGCTAAAAATCAGATAGATTCTTTGAATCTATCGAAGAATGTGGCACTGACACGCTTCCTTTGTGATGATAACAACTTTACTAAACTGGATTTAAATAAGAACGTAGCATTGACAGAAGTGTATTGTTCTGGCAATAAGATAGCGACTCTGAATGTGACAAAAAATAAAGCTTTGTTAGCCCTCGACTGTGCGAAGAATGAGTTGACAACTTTGGACGTTACTAAAAACGAGAAATTGCGTGTCCTAACTTGCTATCGTAATTCGCTTCAAACTTTGGATTTGTCGGGAAACCCTATGTTGACTGTATTGAATTGTAAAAATAATCAGATTGACTCATTGGATGTTAGTAAAAATGCGAAGTTGACCCGATGCATCAAGTGAAAATAGATGATTTTGGGGCATAAGGCGGGTGCTCTCATGGACACCGCCTTCCTTCTGGACCATTGTACGGGCACCCCTTGTGGGTGCCCTCTTCGTTTAATAACCTTGTGGGTGCCCTCTTCGTTTAATAATCTCATGGGTGCCCTCTTCTGAAATCTCCAACGGTGGGATAAAATCTCTACGGAGATGGATTCCCCAATAAAAGGGGCGGGCACAAGGCGTCGATTCAATAAAAGGCGGGCACAAGGCACCGCCTCAAATAAAAGGGCGGGCACAAGGCACCGCCTCAAATAAAAGGGCGGGCACAAGGCGCCGCCCCTACGCAAATTGGCTACTATAAATCTTGTGGTAGGCACCGCCTCTTTGGATAAGTTCCTCGTGCTTGCCACATTCCACGATTCGCCCGTTCTCCATGACAAGGATCTTGTCGGCGTTCTTGATGGTGCTTAAACGGTGAGCAATGATGAAGCAAGTCTTGCCTACGGTGAGATTAGCGATTGCTTTCTGAATCAAAACTTCCGTACGGGTGTCGATGTTGCTGGTTGCTTCGTCGAGGATAAGGATCGGAGCATTGACAAGCACGGCGCGCGCGATGGTGAGCAACTGCCGCTGTCCGTGACTGATGTCTTCTCCTTGCTCGCGGAGTACGGTTTCAAATCCGTCGGCCTCACGTAAGGTAAAATGATAGGCGTTGGCTGTCTCTGCGGCCTCCTTGATCTCTTGGTCGGTCGCATGAGGCTTTCCGTAACTGATGTTGAATTTGATGCTCTCTGAGAATAGGAACGGCTCTTGCAAGACGATGCCCAATGCGTTGCGGAGACTCGATTGCGTAAGGTCGCGAATGTCTTTTCCGTCGATGGTGATACGCCCTCCGTTGATGTCGTAGAATCGGGTCAGCAAATTGATGAGGGTGCTTTTCCCTGCACCGGTTCCGCCGACTATGGCGATGACTTCTCCTGGCTCGGCTGTGAATGAGATGTTTTTCACGATAGGCTTTCCCTCCTCATAGCCGAATGTCACGTCGTCGAATACCACTCTTCCGACAACATTCTCCAGCGTTTCTGCGTTTTCTTTGTCCGTCACTTCAGGCTTCTCGTCCAAAAGCTTGAATATGCGCTCTGCGCCTGCGATGGCTGATTGTACGGAGTTGAATTGCGTTGCTATCTGGTTGATGGGGCGTTGGAAGTTCTTAGAGTAGAGTAGGAACGATTGAATGACTCCGACGGAGATGGAACCTTTGGCGGCAAAGATACTTCCTGCCACAGTGACGATGATGTAGGAGAGGTTGTCAAGCACACGCATTAGCGGCATCAAAATGCCACTATAGATTTGTGCTGAACTACCGGCCCTTTGCAAGTTGCGGTTCATTTGCTCAAATTTCTCTGCCTGTTTTTCCTCTTGTCCGAAACTCTTGATGACTTTCATGCCCACGATGTCCTCCTCAATCATTCCGTTGAGGTTTCCCAATGCTTGTTGTTGCTCTGCAAAATATTTGCGGGTGCGTTGCATGACAAATTTGCTGAGAAGAATGACCAAGGGGATGGTGATGCAGACCATTCCCGTCATTTCTATGCTGAGGGAAAGCATAAGGAAGGCTGTTCCCACCAAAGTGAAACTACTGCTGATGAGTTGAATGATTGTTCGGCCAAGTGCATCGCGGATTAGTTCTACGTCGTTGGTGAAGTGGCTCATCGTCTCTCCTCTCAGTTTCGTGTCGTAGAATCGGATGCTTAGTGTGTGCAACTTCTCTATCATCTCTTCACGAATGGTACGCACAATGTTGAGTGAAGCCACTGCCATTAAATATTCTTGTGCCCAACTGCAAAGAGCGCTGCAGAGATAGACAAGTGTCAAGATGATCAACATCCATTGCAGATGTTGGAAATCGACGGCACCGCCTTCTTGATAGGCAAGGCTGATACATTCGTCGATTGATTTACCGATGAGAAGCGGCGCTAAAAGTTGTAAGCCTACTTCTGCAATTGAACAGAGCATGACAAGGACCAGTTTCCAACGTGAACTGCTCCAATAGGTGACGAGCCGTTTGATGGTCGTCCATGAATCATTTGCCTTTTCTACGGGTCGGCCCATATCGCTTATGCGGCGTTGTGGACCGTTATTATTTGCATTTCTCATTTGTCTCAATTCTAAATAATATCAACCTCTTAATTGGTCTGTGATTTGTAAATCTCTTGATAGACGGTGTTGTTTTGGATAAGCTCGTCATGAGTGCCGAATCCGACCATGGACCCGTTTTCAAGCAAGAGAATTTTGTCTGCCTCCTTGATGGAACTGATGCGCTGTGCAATGATGATTTTTGTGGAGTTCAATGCCGTCAATACATGGCGGATAGCCGCTTCGGTCTTGAAATCTACGGCACTGAGGCTGTCGTCCAAGATGATGAGCCCGGGTTTGCGGACCAAAGTGCGGGCAATGCTGATGCGTTGTTTTTGTCCGCCGGAAAGGTTGTTGGCGCTTTGCCCTAATTGATATTTATAACCTTCTTCCAAAGAAGAGATGAAATCGTCGATTTGAGCTTCTTTGCAACAGTTGGCAACCTCTTCGCTTGTGGCATCAGGTTTGCCCCATTTGATGTTTTCTTCAATGCTCTCAGAAAAAAGAAGCGGCTTTTGCATGACGGTGCCTATTTGTTGGCGGATGTCGTTCCTGTTATACATTTTTATGTCGTTCCCGTTGATTTTCACGCTTCCGCTTGTGGCATCATAGAAACGGGGAATAAGGTTGACGAGTGAAGTCTTTCCCGAACCCGTACCTCCGATGATGGCAAGCGTCTCGCCTTTTTTCAGTTTAAAGGAGATGCCTTTTAAGGCCATTCGGTCCACGTCGGTCTTCTCATCTTGGATTTTACCTTCGTATTTAAAGAACACATTGTCGAACTCAAGTTCGTCGATGCTTTCGAGCGGAAGGTCTCCGCCTGCATCGGTAGGACGGTTTTCCGTATTCAAAACCTCTTGGATTCTTGTCATGGATGCCTGCGCTTCCGTAATGTTGGTGATGACCATGGATGCCATCATTATTGAAAAGAGGATTTGTGACAAATAGTTGATGCAAGCCATGATTTCACCGATGTTCATCTCTCCTGCATTTACTTTTACACCTCCCACCCAGATGACGAGGACGATTCCGATGTTGATGGTCATGGAGAGCGAAGGCATCATGAGCATCATGAGTTTTCTCGATTTAAGAGAGGTGCCCGTCAAATCGTTGTTGGCCTCGGCGAAACGTTCCTTCTCGCCTTCTTCTCTGACGTATGCCTTGATAACTCGTATGCCCGCCAAGTTCTCTTGCGTTACAGCGTTTAGTTTGTCTGTCTTTTCTTGCACTTGCATAAAGAGCGGGAATGATTTCCTCAATATGGTGGTGATGGAGAAGATCAGGAAGGGAAGAAGGGCAAGCAAGATGCCCGTGATGCTGGCATTCATGGATAGCACCATGAAGAAGGCGCCTACAAATAGAAATGGTGCGCGAAATAGTAATCGCATGGAAGCCTGCACTACCTGTTGTACACGGGTGACGTCATTTGTCATGCGGGTGATGAGGGAAGCACTCTCCATCTTGTCCAAATTCTCAAAAGAAAATTGGGTGATTTTGTCAAACATGGCTTTCCTGACGTCTGCCCCGAAAGCGTATGAAACCTTGCCCGCCGCATAGATGGAGAGCAAGCCTCCGAATAGACCGACTATGGTGGTTGCCAACATTTTTACACCAATAGGAATGATGACGGAACTGTCTCCGCCCACTACTGCTTTGTTGACTATTTCGGACATCAACTCTGGCTGGATGACTTCCGCAACTACTTCCAGTAGGACAAGCAATGGAGCCGCCACGGCTAACTTCCAATGGGGCCGTAGAAATTTGAAAATCTCTCTTAAGTTGTTCATTTTATTCCTTTTTTAATTCGTTGTTGAATGTGAATATTCCGATGACAGGGTTGTGGTCTGAATGCTCGAACCCTAAATTGATGCATTTTACGCTTGTTGCCTTTATGTTGGGCGAAGTGATGAAGAAGTCAATCAACGTGACTTTCGTCGTTCCTTTTTTGTAGGCGTCAATTACACGGCGATTGGAGGGCGTAGCATTGTCGAAGACGTAATGCCAGCCTTGCGGCAAGAGAGAGTCGGGGATGGCGACATAGTCGTCGAAGTCGAAGGGCTCAGTACCGAAATCGGTCTTAAGGTTGGGTGGCGATTGATTGAAATCGCCTCCGACAACCACATAGTTGCCTTTAAGATATTCATTTACCAGAAAATCTTTGAAAAGGTTGAGCTCCGCCTTGCGAATGCTTCCGTTGTCGTCAAATGCCGAATTGTGTGTGTTGATGATTACAAGTTGCTTCCCGTTGTCGAGCGGGTGGTAGGTAGCCAAAAAGCAACGGTCTAGTAAAAATACTTTTTGGGGCCAGTTGAAGTTGAAAGGGAAGGCGTGGCGTTCTGCCTTTTGGGGGCGTAGCCGAGAGAGAGTGTTCAATCCCGATTGGACGCCACCCATGGGCTCGGCGAGGGGGATAGGGACAAAATCGACGTTGTAGTTTAATGCGAAAAAAGATGCGTGCGAAGGCAGGGCTTTGTCGAAACAGTCGATTTGGTCGGTGTTGTAGGAACGCTTGGCTTTTTTGTCGGCCTCTTGCAGCAAGATGAAATCTATGGAGTCGTTTTGAATCAAGAAGTCCTGTATGCCTTTCAAATTGACGGCGACCTGCTCTTCCGAAGGCCGCATTTTTGATCCTCCGTCGTAGAAGAAGTCCATCTCCTTGTCCAGCCCCGCATAGCCGATATTCCAGGAAAGGACGGAAATGGTGTCGCTTGTCTTCAGCGTGTCGCATTGGTTGGCGTGCGAAATGAGTTCACATTCTTGCGGTTGATAGTCATTGATAGTAGCGTAAGCGAAGAAAAGTCCCACGAGGAATAGAAGGACTGCAATTGTAATGCCTATAAATTTGATTGTTTTCATGCCGTAATGTTTCGTTGCAAAGAACAGTGTTTGCCTCATTTATTTACAAACAAAGATACTATTAATTTATGATTTGTAAAATGGGTGCGTTTGCTATGTTAGGTGGCCTTCTATAAATTCTTTCTGAACCCCCAAAATCTCACAAGCAAGATTTCTCTTTTTGCTGAATTGTTCGTGAAATGTAAAAATCTTCATCCTTTTTTCGGAAGAAAATTTTTATATTAATTTATCTGTGCTATCTTTGTAAGCAATTTTGACATACCATGACGGAAGATGAGCGAAAATTAATGTATCGTTTGGTTGGAAGGGTTCAGTCTATGCTGGACTCGAATGCTGAAATGCGTTCCGAATGTGAACGCCTGAAAGCGGAACTGGCCAATCAGAAAAAACTCAATTCCGAATACAAGGCAGAGTGCGATAGATTGAAGACTCAATGTGAGAACTTGAAATTCGCAAAGGTGATGTCTGTAACGGACAGCGAAGCCGACAAAGCCAAGAGGAGGTTGTCAAATTTAGTGCGGGAAATAGATAAATGCATTTCTCTGTTAAACAAATGACATAGTCTATGGCTGACAATGATAAATTTGAAATCACGTTGAAGCTCGGCTCTTTGGTTTTTAGACCAACAGTGAAGAGGTCAGAAGAGGAAAATTATCGTAAGGCTGCAGAATATATAAATAGCAAGATAAAGATGTGGAGAGATAAGTCGTCGAGTTTTTCGGAGACCCAGAATCTTTCATTAGTAGCTTTAGAATTGGCTGTTGAACTTATTGTGTTGCAGAATGATCAATCGGAGATGGTCTCCGAAATGCAGAAGTTGGATGAACTTCTCAAATCTGGCAAATAAGCATTTGAAAAACAGATAAGTGACATATTAAATTTTTTCTATTCCGATAGAATTATTTCCGCATTGCTTGGGATACCTCAATCCGTAAGTAGTGCGTTTTTTTATATTATCAATTTAATTATCAATAACAAACAGATATGATTACAACAATAATCGTAGGAGTTATCGCTTTGTTGGTTGGTGCTGGAATTGCTTGGGTTGCAATGAAAACGGTGCTTAAATCGCAGGCGGAAGGCATCATCAATAAGGCTAAGGCTGATGCTAAAGTCGAGAGAGACAATAAAATACTTGAGGCTAAGGAAACATACTGGAAGTTGAAGAACGAGTATGAAGGTCAAGTAAATCAAAGAAATGCCAAGATTCAGCAGACGGAATCTAAGTTGAAGCAGCGTGAGATTCAATTGAACCAAATGCAGTCTGAACTTCAAAAAGGCAGGGCTGAGACAGAAGCCATCAGAGACAACTTGAACAATCAATTGCAAATCGTTGACCAAAAGAAACAAGATTTGGAGAAGATGTATCACCAGGCAAACGAGCGTTTGGAGGTGATCTCCGGTTTGTCTGCTCAAGAGGCTAAAGAGAAGTTGATCGAGTCTTTGAAAGAGGAAGCCAAGACGGATGCTATGTCATACGTGAACGAAATCATGGAAGAGGCTAAGATGACGGCAAACAAAGAGGCTAAACGAATCGTGGTGCAAACTATCCAACGTGTGGCTACTGAGGCTGCTATCGAAAACTCGGTTACTGTATTCAATATAGATTCTGATGAATTGAAGGGCCGTATCATCGGTCGTGAAGGTCGTAACATTAGGGCTTTGGAGGCTGCTACGGGCGTTGAAATCATCGTTGATGATACACCTGAGGCCATTGTCCTTTCTGCCTTCGATCCGGTTCGTCGTGAGATTGCACGTCTTGCACTCCACCAATTGGTGACGGACGGACGTATTCACCCAGCACGCATTGAGGAGGTCGTGGCTAAGGTGAAGAAGCAAGTCGAGGATGAAATCGTAGAGACAGGTAAGCGTACTACTATTGATTTGGGTATCCACGGATTGCACCCTGAATTGGTTCGCTTGATTGGTAAGATGAAGTATCGTTCTTCATACGGACAAAATCTTTTGCAACACGCTCGTGAAACGGCTAACTTGTGCGCTATCATGGCTACTGAGTTGGGCCTCAATCCAAAGAAGGCAAAACGTGCCGGATTGTTGCACGATATAGGTAAAGTGCCTGATGATGAACCAGAATTGCCACACGCAATCTTGGGTATGAAGTTGGCTGAGAAGTATAAGGAGAAGCCAGAGATCTGCAATGCTATCGGTGCTCACCACGATGAGGTGGAGATGGAGAGTTTGCTTTCTCCTATCGTACAAGCGTGTGACGCTATTTCTGGTGCTCGCCCAGGTGCTCGTCGTGAGATTGTTGAGGCTTACATCAAGCGTTTGAATGATTTGGAGAAGTTGGCGTTGTCTTATCCTGGCGTTGTTAAGACGTATGCTATTCAGGCTGGACGTGAGTTGAGAGTTATCGTAGGTGCTGATAAGATTGACGATAAGGAGACAGAAACATTGTCATACGAAATCGCTAAGAAGATTCAGGACGAGATGACTTATCCAGGTCAAGTAAAGATCACGGTTATTCGTGAAACGAGGTCTGTAAGTTTTGCTAAGTAATTGGACTTTTGAAATATTGAAAAGGCGAGGTTGGCAGCAATCTCGCCTTTTTTGATGGTCCTGAGATTGAAAATCGGAATGTTCTTCATACATTTGTATTTGTTAGATAAATGTGAATGTCTGATTTATAGAAGTCTTTAAGAATATGAAGAAGTTATTTATAACATTGGCTTTCGGCTTTTTTGCTCTCTGCTCGTCTGCAGAAGGTTACACGTCTGTTTCTAATTCAGATTTCGAGATTCAACTTTCTGATACTTCGGTCGTTTGTTTGGATGTCCGTACGCCTGCCGAATACGCAGAAGGACATTTAAATGGTGCGGTGAACATAGATGTGCGCAGTGCTGATTTCAAACAGATTTCCCTCTCTTCGCTTGACAAAAAGAAAACGATAGCCGTTTACTGCCGAAGTGGGAGAAGAAGTAAGATGGCTGCAGGTATCTTGTCCGCAGAGGGTTACAAGGTAGTTGAGTTGGATAAAGGCATCATGGGCTGGATGGCAGAAAACCGAGCAGTTGTAAAATGATATAGCAGGTGGAGAATCTTTCTTCCATACTTGCTCTTATCCTCCCCTGAAAAATAATTACGAATTTGATGATAATGAAAAAACAATTGAAAACTAAGATGATGGCCTTGTTAGGTTTAGCAATGTCTATCCCAACTTTGGGGCAGGCGCAAGTGGCCGACACTTTTTTTACCAAGAGCAAAAAGGAAGTGGTGATTACCCCCATCAAGCACGGTAGTATGCGGATTGCCTACAATGGGTTGGAGATACAAGTGGATCCGGTTACGGTTTTGCCACCTGCTACGGATTATTCCACTTTCCCTAAAGCTGACTTTATCCTTGTTACGCACGAACACTTCGACCATTGTGACAAGAATGCGGTGGAGCAACTTAGAAAGGAGAGTACTTCGGTCATAACGAATGCTAATTCGGCTAAATTGCTCGGTTGGGGAGACGTGATGAAGAACGGCGAGAGCAAGAAATTGGCTGGTGACATTCAGTTGGACGCGGTTCCGGCCTACAACCATACGGAAGGAAGGACGCAGTTTCATCCGAAGGGACGTGACAACGGATTCATTCTTACGATAGATGGACTCCGCATTTATATAGCGGGCGATACGGAGGATATTCCAGAAATGGAAGCGGTAAAAGATATTGACGTGGCATTCCTTCCAACCAATCAACCCTACACCATGACACCAGAACAGACTGCCAAGGCTGCGAAGATGTTCATGCCTAAGGTGCTTTTCCCTTACCACTATGGAGAGACGAAAATTGAACGCGTGGTGGATTTGTTGAAGGGTAGTGGCATCGATGTGAGGATTAGAAATTATCAATAAAGGATAGATTTGTTTGGAGACTTCTCCTAAATGACGAATATTTCCTCTTTTTTGTGCTAAAAGGATTTTTGAACCTATGCTAACGGTTCCCTTATGGGGAGCCCTTAGCATAGGTATATAAATGAGAAAAATTACCTGGATTACAAACGAAAAATTGTTGTTCTCTTTCTTCCCATTCTCTAAATCATTTGTTTATTATCAGAAATGGAGAGACATCAGTAATGATGAGGGGGGAAGGTTGTAGGCTAAGCCACAAAATGGGGGCTTTGAAAAAGTGTGCAGTTGCTTTCAAGTGCCGAAAAAAGTATTAAATTTGCAATCAGTTGGTTGCAATTTTTGAGAACGTAATATACTTTAGTGACTTAATTCATTTTGATATGGTAAATGTAATAGTTGAGAATAAGCGTCGAATCTTATTGTTTCTTTTGGCAATCTCCTTTAAATCTGTATTCGCAAATGTTTCGATAACCGAAATCATGCAGAGCAATTATGGTGGAGTGTTGGATTACTATAATGAGTTTCCTGACTCTTGGGTGGAAATTTACAATTCCAGCGATCAAGAGATTGACCTAAAGGGATATTCCATTTCAGAAGTGAATGATGTCTCTTCGGCTTATTCATTGCCAGAATCTCTGATAGTGCCCGCCGAAGGATACACACTCATCTATTGTGACAAGGAGAATAAAAAGCAACATACTGATTTTAGGTTGAATACAGATAAACCGGGAACCGTCTATTTGTGGGACAAAAATAAGGTGTTGGTGGATTCTTTGCCTTATCCCGAAATGATTTCCCCTGAGGTTTCTTGGGGTCGATTGCCCGATCATCCAGACAGTCTGTCTCATTTCAGAGTTGCCACTCCGGCAAGTCAGAATAATAACACGAATTGCGAGCGGGTACTCAAAAAGGTGGATTTCTCGGTAGATGGAGGAGCCAAAACCGTTCCGTTCTATCTTAAATTGAGTTTGAAGGGCGACTATCCCAAAGATGCGGAGATTCGATATACGGTTGATGGTAAAGAACCAACTATCTATAGTCTGAAGTATGTTGACTCTATTTACATCTATAAAAATACGGTTGTCAGAGCCAAACCATTTAGTGATAGCGCCATCAGTAAAATAAGTAAGACGCAAACCTACTTTTTCGACATCGAAGACAAAATGCCTATCATCAACATCGTTTGTGATCCAAACTACTTGTATGACAAAAATATAGGTATTCTCTCTTCTTCTACAAAATATGCCGATACGCATGACGACAACCTCCCAAGGCGAAGTTGGATGGGCTTGGCTAACTATTATTACGATTGGCGCAGACCTATAAACATCGAATATTATTCGGGAGATTCTTCAACGGCGGTTTTTAATCAATTGTCGGAAACTCGTGTGAGTGGCAATGTCTCTCGTCAGTGTGCCCATGTTAAATCAATGGTTGTTTATGCCAACAAACGCTTCGGGGAAAAACATTTCAATGGCGTTTTTTGGAAACATTTGCGACCCAATGCCAATAAACAGAAAAGTATGACTATCCGCACCTCAACCGACGACACCTATTCGTTGAATGATATGCTTTCACAGACAGCCATAGCGCGATTTGCTAAATATTACGATGTCGATTTTCAGGCTCAGAGAAATGTCCAATATTGCATCAATGGTGAGTTTCAGCAGATTATGCACTTGCAGGAGCGCGACGGAGCGGATATGGTGTGGGCTAACCACAACAAGATCACTGACATAGAGTGTATCGAGACGAGTGATGGATTGTATGACGGGTTTTACTCTCCTGAACAATTTCCTAACTATGATGCGTTCAAGAGAACATTTCAATCTCGCAACTGCACTTATCAGCAGATGGACGAAGTGTTGGATATCAATGCGTTTATGAATTATGTATCGACGAACGCATATTTTTCCAATGTTGATTTCCCTTATAATAATGTATCCTTGTGGTATGATAAGCAGGGCTCAAAAAAATGGCGTTGGATTATGAAAGACATGGATGCGACGATTCAGGATCCTGCATATCCCTACTATAACTTCTTGTTGAGAGTGGAACCATGTGATAAGTTCGACTGGGCCAACAGTCCAGCAGCTTGCGAAGTTTATATCAAGATGTTCTCTTTTGAAAAGTTTAAGCAACCATATATTGATAGGACTTGCGTCTTGGCAGGAACGGCCTTTTCTAAAAATACGCTCGAATACATGTTGGATAGTATCGTGGGGGACATGTCATTGGCTTTGTCCTCAACAGATCTGAAATACTATATACGCGATTTGGAGTCCTTTTATGCTTGGTGCAATGGTCGTCCTCAATATTATAGCTATCACTTAAGCGATTTTTTTGGATTAGGTGATACAACTCAATTGACAATTAATGGTTTATATAATGATTCTATCATTTACTTCAACAATAATCCTTTGATGGAGAATAAGTATGAGGGGCATTTCTTTGAAGACAGGGATATGTATTTGACTCATAACAATAAACTCGATATTTATGGCCTTGACAATTCTACAACGAATGAGATAGACTATTTGGATTTGGGAAAGATGATCGAAACGCAAGATTCTGCGGCTACTAAATGGACCATTTCCTATTGGATGGACGATGAGCGCATTTTCAAACATTATGCTAATGAGAATGTCCATTTCAAGATTCCTGAGGGTGCTAAAGATGTCAAAATTGTCGATGGCTATGCTGGGAATATGTCTTTAACTTCTGTTCCTTCCATCTCAAGTCGTGCCCCTGAAGATCTTACTTACATGGTCTATAGCGTAAACGGCGTTTTCATTGGTAAGTTTAACTATGCTGAATTCTCTGACTTCAAACAGAAGGACGATATCAATATTGTCGTGATTTACGATTCTACAGGGAAGAAACTCTGTACCATCAAGTTGCTCAAGAAATAGCAACCATAGAAGAAAGCCGCCTAAGTTGCGATCGCAGTTTTAGGCGGCTTCCTTTTTTGTTTTGTCAGATTTGTATGGTTGGGTCTGGCCCCTTGTGGGTACATAGGGCGGGCACAAGGCCACGCCGGGCGGGCACAAGGCCACGCCCCTACAGACATTTATTTTTCATCCAAACATCTCACTTTTAAATTCTCCTTGATGGCTTTCGCATAGAAGAAAGGATCTTGCAAGTGAAGGTTCCCTTTTGGGAATATGAATTCAAGGGCTTTGAAATGGTACTCTTCCATTTTTAAATTGTCAATGATTAGACAATGGTTGCCTGGATTGATTTTTACCGTCACATCGCGAGTCGAATCTTCGGCGACCACCACTGTCCCATAAGGGAAACGCTGGTCCGAAACGCCGTCTTTTGCTCCGGCAGGAAGAAGAACGGCAGCCGTCTCGTTGCATTTCCATGTAATGGGGTTGATGCAAGCGACGTTGTTTTCCCATAGGGCCTTTGCCCAGATGCCGGTTGCTTTGGCTTCAGGATTGCTCATGGAATTGAAGCAGATGACAACGCCTTTGTCCTTCTCTCCTTGAGCCAGTTTGACATTCGGGTTTTTCAAATCGGCAAGAGATACACCACCGCCGATGGCATAGGTGGCGACGACTTGAGCGGCTGTCTTGGCGTCCAGTGATTTCAGCAACTCCACCGCCATGTGGGCACCTTGGCTGAATCCTGCCAATACAATCTTTCTTCCTCCGTTATGGTGTCTCATGTAGTATTGGAAGGAAGCCTTTACATCGTCGAAGGCAATGGCGTGGATGCTGTCGAACGATTGCGTGTCTTCAGGTCCGCCAAACGTGGCTTGTCGGTAGTAGGGGAGGAACAGGTTGCATTGCGTGCCGAAGATCGAGTCGGCCAATTCGCAAGATAAGTCAAATGCCTGCTTCTGCTTATCGTTGTCAAGGTCCGCATTATAACGGTTGGTACCCGTCGAATCTTTCCATGCTCCGACGCAGGTTGGCAGCAGGTAGAAGACATCCACTTTTTTCTCTATCCCGTGTTCGGCGATGTTTCTGCTCTGATACCAATAGTTGGACGAAACATACATCGAATTCGATTTTTCAGGTTCTACCGAAGGCACATTTCGGCAAGAGGTGAAAAGTAAAGAAGTAAAAAGTGTCGCTATAATCGTTGTTCTTGCTTTCATAAGACGTTATGCGTTAATTGATTTTTTTTGTTTGTAAATCTTTCTGCAAAGATACATCTTTTGCTATTGAAAAATGATAGCTTCATCAGATTTTGTATTACATTTGTCGGTCCGAAGAGGAAGATTGTTATCTCCTTTCGGTTAGTTAGATGCTTAAAGTATAATGTTTTAAATCCAACGGAAATGAAGTGGAAAGAGTGGATATTTGCCATGGCATCCTGCACGTTAGTGGCTTGCCAAATGGGAAATAATCAATCAAAGAAAATGGAGGAAGGTATGAATGCAAATTTGGCAATGAAGTGCGAGGTGGAGTTTGACTCCGTCATGCAGGTAGGCGAGGGTCCTATTTGGGACTATAAGTATAACCGTCTCTTGTGGATAGATACGCAAGGGAGTTTGATGATCTACTCTCCAACTACCAAGGAGAACAAGGTGATTAAATTGGACCAGATGATAGGTACAGTGGTGCCTTATTTGGAAGATACCGTGGTGGTGGGACTTGCCGATGGTATTTATGAGATGTGCCTCTCCTCTAAGAAACTTAAGTTCATTGCCGACCCAGAAGGACGCGAAGCAGGCAACCGCTATAACGACGGAAAATGTGATGCGCAAGGTCGTCTTTGGATTGGTACGATGGACAAGGATTGTACGCCCAACAAGGCGGCTTTCTTTTGTGTGCAACCTGACGGACAACAACGCAAAGTGCTTGATTCAGTGACGATAAGCAATGGTGTGACATGGTCGCCCGACGGTAAGGCGATGTACTATCAAGACACTCCGACATTGCAGGTTTCTGCCTTCGATTTTGATGGCGAGGCTGGTACAATCCAAAATCGTCGCGAAGTCATTCGCATGACAGAGGAACTGGGAACGCCCGACGGTAATGCTATGGATGCGGAAGGTATGCTTTGGGTGGCTAATTGGGGTGGCGCTTGCGTCACTCGTTGGAATCCTGCTACGGGTGAGTTGTTGCAGAAAATAGAAGTGCCCGCCCTCAATGTGGCAGCATTGGCTTTCGGTGGCGAGGATATGGAGACACTTTTCATTGCGACGGCATCGCTCTATATGCCCGACGACAAAGCGGGTAACTATCCACAAGCAGGAAAACTCTTCTCGGTGAAACCGGGTGTGAAAGGAGCAAAATGTAATTACTGGAAGTTGGGTAATCAGCAATAAGAGATTTCATTGATGTGAAGTCAGAAGATAGGTCAGGGTGGGCATCTTACTCTGACCTTTTTTTTGTGAAGGACAGAGAGGTGATAATCGTTTTTCCTGATATAAGTAATTGGGAGGGCGTCTTTCTTTTATAACCAATTGTCAAAAGGATCAATGACCGTGTTTTTTTCATAATCGCGTAAAAAATGATACATTTGCAACCTATAAATGGGGGGGATCCCCTTTTTATGGAATTGGACATCTTTTTATGATATACAAGAAAATTTCATATATAATAACTATGCTGCTCTCTTTTGCCGTTTTCGCTCAAGCGGAAGAACCGGCAGACAGCATTGGTAGCGAGCAGGAACTGAACGACGTGGTTGTTACGGCGGCAAGTAGCATCAAATCGCAGTATCGTGTCGAGAACACCTCCATTATAGGACAGTCACAACTCATTAGGGCGGCATGCTGCAATTTGGGCGAGTCGTTTGTCAACAACCCTTCGGTGGACGTCTCTTATTCTGATGCCGCCACGGGTGCCAAGCAGATAAAGTTGTTAGGGCTTAGCGGAACTTATGTCCAGATGTTGACCGAAAACATTCCGAACCTTCGAGGTGGTAGCATCCCGTATTCACTTTCGTTTGTGCCCGGACCATGGATGCAGAGCATTCAGGTGAGCAACGGTGCCGCGAGTGTGAAGAACGGTTATGAAAGCACCACGGGGCAAATCAACATTGAATTTTTGAAGCCGCAAAGCATAGATGGTGTCAGGGGCAATCTCTTCCTTGATTCTAATCTGAAATACGAACTGAATGCTGATGGAAGCATCCATCTCAATGACCGACTTTCCACCAGTTTGCTTCTCCATTACGAAGATAGAAGGATGGACCATGACGGGAATGATGACGGTTTCATGGATATGCCCAAGCAGAGACAGTACAACGTGATGCATCGTTGGGCTTACCTCTCGCCGAAATGGATCAGTCAACTCTCTATGCGCGTTTTGAAAGACGAACGTGAGAGCGGTATGAGCAAACACCATACCCTTGATGCTATGCCTCGTTATGGGGTGGAGGTGAATACGAATCGCTATGAATTTCAATGGAAAAACGGATTTACGCTTGATGCGGAGAAGAACCGTTCGGTGGCGTTGATGGTACATGGCTCTCTTCACGATGCTGACAATCATTTTGGAAATAATATCTACGACTTTCGTCAGACAAATGGTTATGCCCAGTTGATGTATGAGACGGATATGGCAGAAAATCATAATTGGGCAATCGGTGCTTCCGTCAACCACGACTACTACGATGAGATGGTGCAGCAGGTACCCCTTTCTCCAGAAATGGATAAGGAGACGACACCAGGCGCCTATGCACAATACACCTATAAGTTGGATACTCGCCTCTCGGTGATGGCAGGCGTGCGTTGGGACCATTCTTCCCTTTATGGGGGCTTTTTCACGCCACGTCTTCACTTGAAGTTTACGCCGAAGCCACTCTTCACCCTTCGCGCCTCGGCAGGTAAGGGCTATCGTACTCCACACGCTTTGGCGGAAAATACTCCGATGTTGGCAAGCGGGCGCACATTCTACATTGCCGATGATTTGGAACAGGAAGAGGCTTGGAACTACGGGCTTTCCGTAGGCTTTAACATTCCAATATGTGGTAAAAAATTAGAGTTGAATGGTGAGTATTATTATACGGATTTTGTCAACCAAATGGTCGTGAATGTGGATGGCGCAAAAGGAGAACATACGGTCTGTTTTGAAAACTTGGACGGAGAAAGTTATAGCCATACTTTGCAGGTTGATGCCACCTATCCATTCTTCAGAGGGTTCTCTGCTACGGGTGCCTTCCGCTACAATGATGCGCGAACGACGTACGACGGCAGGTTGAAGTTCAGACCGCTCACGTCTCGTTTCAAGGGCCTGCTCACGTTCTCCTACAAATGGCATATGGATCTTTGGCAATTTGACATCACGGGTCAAGCCAACGGACGGGGAAAGATGTATGACTACTCCGATTATCCGACCTACTATCAGTTGCAGGCACAGTTGACGAGGGAGTTCCGTCATTTCAGCATCTATGTGGGCGGTGAGAACCTCACCAACTATAAAATGTCAACGCCAATCATAGAGGCTCACCAACCGTGGAGTCCAGCCTTTGACGCTACCCAAGTTTGGGGACCAACCGAGGGGGCCATGGCCTATATTGGCGTGCGGTTTAAGTTTGAAAAAGATTAGGTGATAAAAAACAATAGGATATGAAGAAGATTTTAGTAATTGCTGCATGCGTGGCGGCTTCCTTTAGCGCCCATGCTGCGTCAAAGGTTAAGGAGATAAAGATGGATACGCTTGTCGTCACTACGTCGCCAATCATGCATTGTTCAGGTTGCGAGAATAGGATTAAAAGCAATATCCGTTATGTTAAGGGAACTAAAGACATTGAGACCTCTGTTCCTGAGCAGAAGGTGACCATCATTTATAAAACCAAGGATGCGTCGTATGATGATTATGTCAAGGCATTCAAGAAAATCGGCTTTGATATAAAACGAGCAGACGAGGTGAAAGAGGCAGAGTAGGCAATGCTTCGATTGGAAGATTGGTTAGGAAACAAAAAACACCAGGAAAAAAGCAAGTCGGGGACACTGCCCCGACTCTGCTTATAATTAAAACTTCAATGCCAAACCAATGCTTTGCTTCTTGGCTGTCAAGTCGAGGTGGATAGGCTCTTGGTAGGCCGAAGAACTACCTATGCATCTGTCGCGGAATACCTTTTGTGCGGAATTCTTCTTTTTTGCTCCAGAAACCCAAAGCGGAACACCTACTGCAACGGCGGTAACACCAGTAGCAGCGAAGCCAATTCCTGCATGAAGGAAGAACTCGGCTACTTCATCGTCGTCGTCATCATAGAAATCATCGTCGTCGTCGTCCCACGAATCTATGAAAGCAGATATACCACAAAAAACACCACCGACAACGGCGAAGGCGGCTCCGACACTTGTCGTTACAACACCAGCCACCATTCTCTTCTGTCCACTCTTGTATTGCTGGTAGGCCTCTGGACAGCAGTTGCGCATGCCGAGGTTGACTTCTCTGTTGCTTAGCGTTCTGTTGTTGTAGATGAATTGGTCGCCCTTTATGGTTACATTGTCCCAGTCAGCGCAAGTCATTGTCTTATATACTTTTGGAGACGTAGCGTTGGCGGCTGTTTGGGTTGAGTTAGACTGGCTGCCATTGTTTTCCGAGTTGTAAACTTCTACGGCTCCGTTTCCGTAGGTTATGGATACAATGTTTGATTTCAGCATCGTCTTCTTCTCGGCGGTAGAGTCGTCTGCCAATTGATAAACGATGGTGCTTCTGTTCACATCTACCACATTAGCCTCGATCTTCTCCGCATTTTTTGTGATTATGATGTCTTTTGCATTTACTTGAAAAAGGAAACCTGACAAAAGCAGGATTGCTCCCATAATCTTGTTTCTCATGCTAAATAAAAAAAGTGAGGGATGATTTTTTCTCATCCCTCGGTTTGTTTATAGTTTTTTTAATTCAGACAATAGAATGGCATTCTCCTCTGGGGTGCCCACCGTGATGCGTAGGCAATTGCCACAAAGGGTTACCGAATGTCTGTTTCGTACAATGATGCCACGGCTTACCAAATGATTGTAAGTTGCGCAAGCGTCCTTCACCTTGGTAAGGATGAAGTTGGCGTCGGTAGGGTAGATGTGCGTCACAATGGCCAATTTTTGCAATTCGTTGACCAAATTGCTTCGCTCAGCCTTTAGGGTATTTACCCAGTCGCTCACTTGGTTGGCATTACCCAACAATTCCAACGCCTGTTTTTGGGTAAGGATGTTGACATTGTACGGGTACTTGCTCGTGTGCAGAACACTGATAATCGCTGTTGAGGCGAAGGCCATGCCCAAACGGATGGCTGCACTTCCCCAAGCCTTAGAGAAGGTTTGAAGAACGACCAAGTTCGGAAATTGAGCCAATTTCTTGGCAAAAGAGACGGTCTCAGCAAAGTCGATGTATGCCTCGTCCACCACAACGATGCCGTTGAAGGCTTTGAGCAACTTCTCGATTTCTCCGCTTGCCAACAAGTTGCCGGTAGGGTTGTTAGGAGAGCAGAGCCACATTACCTTTGTGTGCTCGTCTGCCTTGGCTAAAAGTTTGTCTGCACTGAATTGGAAATTCTCGTCCAATTCCACCTTTCGGTACTCTATGTCGTTGATGTCAGCACACACCTCATACATTCCGTAGGTAGGATTGATGGCTACGACGTTATCGACGCGAGGCTCGCAGAAGGCGCGATACATCAGGTCGATAGGCTCGTCGCTGCCGTTGCCCAAGAAGATGGACTCCTTGGCTACTCCCTTTATGACGGAAATGCGCCCCTTGACAGCCCATTGTAAAGGGTCCGGGTAGCGGTTGAACGGCGCATTGTATGGGTTCTCGTTGGCATCAAGAAAGACGGATGCTTCGCCCTTGAACTCGTCGCGTGCGCAAGAGTAAGGCTTCAAAGCCTTGATGTTTGGGCGTATTATGTTATTCAAATCAAACATAGTCTTCTTGTTTTTTTTGTTTCGGAGAAAATAATCTCCTGCTTTTTATTTTTTCAAACGCAAAGTGACGGCATTTTTGTGAGCAAAAAGTTGCTCGTTTTCTGCCATTGTCTCGATGGCGTTTCCAATCGTTTGAAGTCCGGCTTGAGAAATCTCTTGGTAAGTGATTTTCTTGCGGAAACTGTCGAGGTTCACACCATTGTAAGCCTTGGCGTAACCGTTGGTAGGCAAGGTGTGGTTGGTGCCTGAAGCATAGTCGCCCGCACTTTCTGGAGTGTAATGTCCGAGGAATAGTGAGCCGGCATTGACGATGCGTTCTGCAATCTCCATGTAGTTCTTAGTGGAGATGATGAGGTGTTCAGGAGCGTACTCGTTGCTCATCTCTACGATTTCGTCGATGTTCTTTACCAAGATGATCTTGCTGTGGCTAACTGATTTCTCGGCAATCTCCTTTCTAGGGAGAAGGGCCAATTGTCTGTCCACCTCAGCCATGGTCTTTTCAGCCAATTCTTCGCTCGTCGTAACGCAGATGGCTTGGCTATCTACGCCGTGTTCGGCTTGAGAGAGAAGGTCGGAAGCGACGAATACAGGGTTGGCAGTCTCGTCGGCAATCACTTCCACTTCAGAAGGGCCTGCAGGCATATCAATGGCAACGTCGCGAAGGCTCACCAATTGCTTGGCAGCGGTCACATATTGATTGCCGGGGCCGAAAATCTTATATGCTTTAGGAACACTTTCCGTTCCGTATGCCATAGCACCAATTGCCTGAACACCACCAATCTTGAAGATGCGGTTTACGCCGGCTGCCTTTGCGGCAAAAAGAACGGCTGGGTGAACCTTGCCCTCTTTGTTGGGAGGCGTACAAAGTGTAATCTCTTTGCATCCTGCAATTTTAGCAGGGATGGCCAACATCAAAACCGTTGAGAAGAGAGGCGCTGTTCCTCCAGGAATGTAGAGGCCTACTCGCTCGATGGCAACTGCCTTTTGCCAGCACTTTACGCCTGGCATTGTCTCGACGCAAGGCAAAGGTTGGTCTTGGGCAGCGTGAAATTTTGTGATGTTTTCCTTGGCCAAAAGGATGGCCTCCTTCAAATCGTTGGAGACGATTGCCTCCGCCTCTTTGATCTCCTGTTCGGAGACTTGGAGCGCATTGAGTTGCACCTTGTCGAACTTCAATTCGTACTCTTTGACGGCCTCGTCGCCACGCGTACGGATGTCGTTGAGGACGTTGCGGACCAAATCGAACAAGTTGCTGTTGTCCATCGTTGGCCTGCTCAAGAGTGAAGCCCATTCGCTCTTGGCAGGATATTTTACATATTGCATTGTTTCCAGTTTTTGAATTACAAAATCATCTTTTCGATAGGAACTACCAAGATGCCTTCTGCACCCAAAGCTTTCAATTGGCTGATGATATCCCAGAAAGTCTTCTCCTCAATGACAGAGTGCAATGAAGACCAGCCTTCCTTAACGAGTGGAGTGACGGTAGGAGCCTTCATTCCAGGAAGGATCTCGCAAACATCCTTGATTTTGTCGTTAGGAATGTTGAGGATGATGTACTTCTTGCCTTCTGCGTTCTTGTAAGAATCGAAACGGAACAAGAGTTCGTTGAGGATTTGCTTCTTGTCAGAAGACAAAGCCTTGTTGGCGATGAGGATAGCCTCAGAGCGCATAACGACCTCAACCTCCTTCAAGTTATTGCTGACGAGCGTGCTGCCTGAACTTACAATGTCGAAGATGCAGTCGGCCAAACCGATGCCAGGGGCAATCTCGACCGAACCTGTGATGACGTGGATCTCCGAGTGGATGTTATTCTTCTTCAAGAACTCTTCCAAGATGCGAGGGTAGGAAGTAGCAATCTTCTTGCCTTCGAACCAATCCAATCCCTTGTAGTCAACAGCCTTTGGAATGGCGAGAGAAAGACGGCACTTGCTGAAGTCAAGTCTCTTGACGATTTCTGCGTCCTCTTGCTTCTCTGCATATTCGTTTTCGCCCACGATACCTACGTCAGCGATGCCGCTTGCTACTGCTTGAGGAATATCGTCGTCTCTCAAGAAGAGGATCTCTACTGGGAAATTCTTGGCAGGGATGAGAAGTGTTCTCTTTCCAGATTCGATCTTGATGCTTGACTCTGAAAGCATTGTCATTGTTTCGTCGTATAGACGGCCTTTGGCTTGAACTGCAATTCTTAACATATCGTATATTTTTTAAATTATTTGTTTCCTGTTTGAATGTAAAAACGAAAAAAGGCTCACCGTCATCGGCAAGCCTCTTTTGTATATCTATGTTCATAACACATCCGCTCACCGAAATTATCGTTGATAATGATGATGGATATGATGAATGAAATTTGTCATTATGTGTAACTTTTTGTTTTTACGATGCAAAAATAGAAAAAATATTCTATAAATGAAAGAAATGTTTTGTGAAAATGTCCATGCGGTTGTAATTTTGCACCCGCAATATGTAGGCGGGGATGCCCGTCTGTCTGAAATTATGAAAACATTAGTAATAGATCAAGGTAACACATCCACGAAAGTGGGAATCTTCGATGGCGATGAGATGATTCATTTCCAACGTCTTTCCGCCTTTACGGTGAACGAGGTGGTGCAGATAGCCGAGCGTTTTTCGGTCGAGGCGTCCATCCTCTCGTCGGTGGTGGCTTTGGACGATGCTTTTGTTTCGGCGTTGCGTTTTTCATTGCCCCGCTTCGTGCTTTTGGATGAGAATACCCCATTGCCCATAGGAAACCTTTATGCTACTCCGAAGACCCTTGGACGCGACCGATTGGCCGTTTGCGTGGGTGCCAACTACATAAAGCCGAACGCTAACCTTTTGGTGATAGATGCGGGCACGGCGGTGACCTATGATATAGTGAACGACCGGAACCAATATGTGGGCGGAAATATCTCGTTGGGGTTGGAAATGCGGGCGAAGGCATTGCACGATTATACCAGTAAATTGCCCAAAGTGGAGCTCCCAGAGGCCATTCCAATGTGCGGAACGACGACCGAAACGGCTTTGCAAGCTGGAATTATGTCGGGTTTGGTCTATGAAATCGATGGCTATATCTCTTCTTTTTCAGCCGTTTACCCTGGTCTTTCAGTATTTTTAACAGGCGGAAGTGCATTTTGTTTTGAAAGAAGACTAAAAAATGCCATATTTGCACATGATAATTTATTGCTGTTAGGCTTAAATAGGATACTTACTTTTAGATGATGAAAAAGGGCTTCTTACTATTATCTTTTTTGATGGGGTTGGCTTTCCCGTCATTCGCGCAGAATACGAGTTCTCCTTATACGAGATATGGTTATGGAAGCTTGGTTGATGCGGGTGCTGGCTTGTCCAAGTCGATGGGAGGTGTTTCACTCGGTCTTCGTCCTAAGAAATTCATCAATCCGGGTAACCCTGCATCCTATACGGCAGTAGATTCGATGACTTTCCGCTTCGAGTTGGGCGTTGAGGCTAAGATCTCCACCTATTCGGACAAGGCGGCCAACCAGACGACGTTTGACGCGAATTTGTCGTACATGGCGATGCAATTCCCTATCACACGTTGGTTGGGTGTAAGTGCGGGACTCTTGCCTTACTCTTACGTGGGCTACGACTTTTATCAGTCGGAAGAGCAACCCTCTACGATGACCAATGGATCTTTGAAAGCACGATATGACTATAAGGGCGAAGGCGGTGTTTCTCAAGCCTATTTCGGATTGGGAATTTCTCCTTTTAAGAATATGTCTATTGGTGCGAATTTTGTATATAATTTCGGAGATATCGAACATTCAAGCGATGTGAGCTTCTCTACGGCGGCATTCCGGTCTATGTACCAAAAGAAGAAAATCAGCGTGTCTGACTTCAATTGGACTGCAGGAGCACAATATGAGATTGGATTGGAAGACGAGAAAAGTTTGACCGTGGGCGTGATTTTCGAGCCTAAGTCGAAAATGAATGTCAACGCTGCCCAAGAAATTTACGTTTCGGACGTGGATACGGTGAACATCGACAATGAAGATGGGTTTGAAACTCCGATGATGGTGGGCGTGGGTGTCGTTTACGGCATCTCCGAACGCATGAATTTTGGTATCGACTATAAACGTCAGAACTGGTCGGACGTCGAGTTTTTCGGCGAGAAGAAGTTCGTTGACAGAAATAAGGTGGCGGCGGGTGCTGAGATGTTGCCGAACAATAGTTCGAAACGCTATTTCGAGCGCGTGCATTATCGCTTGGGACTCAGTTACTCGAATTCGTACTATAAGATGAATGGTAGTCAGTTGGACGAATATTCGTTCTCCGCTGGCATGGGCTTTCCTTTGAAGAAGGGCATGAACCCGACCGTGATTAATTTTTCGTTTGAGTACGGTAATATGGGGGCAGCGTCTGGAAACAAAGTGCGTGAACAATATTGTAAATTCACGTTGGGCGCAACCATCAATGAGCGTTGGTTCGCAAAACGTAAGATTGAATAGTATATAAAACTTAAATAAAACAATACGGACATGAAAACAAAAGTTATATTGTCGGTTGCTGCATTCGGAATGATGTCTCTTTCCGGATTCGCACAGACAGGAGTGCAAAGCGGAACAAAGTTTGGACATGGTGCGGATAGTATCGCTTGCGTGCAAAACTTGACATTGATGCAACAAGCTGCAAAGCAAGGTGACTATAAGAGCGCTGTTGAGCCTTGGAACAATGTGTTCAACAACTGCCCAGCATCACACGTTTCGTTGTATCAATATGGTCCTAAAATCTTGGCTTGGCAACTTTCTCAAGAGAAGGACGCTGCAAAGAAGGAGCAAGTGTTCAACCAATTGATGTCTATGTACGATAATCGTGCAAAGTATTTTGGTAACATGAAGAAGTATGGTAAGCCATATATCTTGGGTAGAAAGGCCATTGACTATGTGACTTACGTTGATCCTGCAAAGGACCCAGATAAGCGTCAGGCTTACAACTGGTTGGCTGAGGCTATCGATTTGGGCGGAACCAGCAATGAAGTAGGTGTGTTCCAACAGTACTTTATGCTATCTGATGCTCAGTATGCAAAGGATCCAAATGGCTTCAAGCAACAATATATTAATGACTATTTGAAGGTTACTCCTTTGCTTTCTGAGCGTGGTGCGTCTGGCGACCCTAAGGATTCAACTTACTCAAAGATGAAGACTGTCGTTGACGTGATGTTCGCTAAGTCAGGTGCTGCTAAGTGTTCTGATTTGGATAAGATTTATGCTTCTCAAATCGATGCTAAGCAAACGGACAAGGCCTTCTTGAAGACAGTTTTGGCACTTTATGCTATTGCTGACTGCGAAGAGTCAAGCGTATTCTTCAAGGCTTCTGCTTACATGCACAAGATTGAGCCTACTGCAGGTTCTGCTCGTGGTTTGGCTATGCAGGCTTACAACAATAAGGATTATGCTAAGGCAATCGAGTACTTCAAGAACGCTATCTCTTTGGAGACTAACAACGGCGACAAGTCTAACTTGTATATGAAGATTGCTGCAACATACAACAAGCAAGGTAACTATCAACAAGCAAGAAGCGCCGCTCAAAGTGCATTGGGCTTGAACGGTTCTAACTCTACTGCTTATATCTTGATTGCTCACTTGTATGCTAACCATTGCCAATCAATTTCTGATGACCCAGTTATCCAAAAGACTGCTTATTGGGCTGCTGTTGATAAATTGGAGCGTGCTAAGTCAGTTGACCCATCTTGTGCCGCTAACGTAAACAAGATGATCAGCGGTTACAAGGCTAACTTCCCTCCTGCAACTGAGTTGTTCATGAGAGGTATCAAGGCAGGTGCTTCTTACACAGTTCCTGGATGGATCAATGAAACTACTAAGGTTAGAGACAATAAATAATCGATAAAGTGCATCTTTTTAGATTGAATTATATACATGCGGCAGCCACTGTCTTAGTGGCTGCTGTATGTGTTTTTACTTCTTGCTCAGATTCGGACCAAGTTGTTAAGTCGAATGTTGATAGGGCCAAGATCCCTTCGCTTCGTGCTTTGGATGTTCATACGGTGATCTCCGATTCTGGTGTTACGCGTTACCGGATGAATGCGGAGGAGTGGTACATCTTCGATAGGGCGGAGGATCCTTATTGGGATTTCCCGAAGGGTATTCACTTAGAGAAATTTACGCCCGACTTGAAGGTGGATGCGGAGTTGAGAAGCAAATATGCCATTTATTACGATAAGAAGCGATTTTGGGAGTTGCATGACAGTGTCCATGCAAAGAACTTGAATGGTGAGCAGTTTGAATGTAAAAGTCTTTTCTGGGATGAACTGAAGGAGTTGGTCTATTCCGAAGATACGATTACGATCAAGCAAGCCAATAAGACAATTGTCGGAAAGGGATTTACTTCCAATCAGTCGCTTACCAAGTATGAGATTCGTAATGTGATGGGTGTTTTCCCTGTTTCAGATTGAGTGCGAAATGGCGGTTTTAGTGATCTTGATAGTCCTCTCGTTATTGGTCTATTCTTTCCTTTATGGGATGGAAGTGGCCTTCATTTCCTCCAATCGGTTGCGCTTGGAGTTGGAGTCCACGACAGAGACAATGACAGACCGCTCGTTGAAGTATCTCTTCTTTCACCAATCTCATTTTTTTGCTTCGCTCTATTTATGGGCTAGGGTGGCAGTGGTCTGCCTCTTTGTTTTCGTGCTCTATTTTGCTTTGCAGACGCTGCCCCAACCGTGGTGCATTTCGATGTGTGCGGGTGCTTCGGCAACGGTGTTGTTGCTGCTCCTCTTCGTCAATCTGACATTGAAGTTGGTCTCTTGGTGCAATCCGACTTCTACGATTCGATTCTTTTCGTTGTTGTTGATGGCCTTGACGTTTGTCTCTCGTCCTTTGGTGGCGGTTTTGTTCTCTTTGGCCAAAATGTTGAAGGTGGATTTGGAGACTTTCGTGACGTTCAGCATAAACATGGTCAGCAATGAAAAGGATGGCGTGGATGATTCGAAGGATGAAGAAGGAGACGATGATGTCGATGATGAGGTGCGTATGTTCCAAAATGCGTTGGACTTTTCCAATGTTACGTTAAGTGCTTGTATTGTGCCTCGTACGGAGATTGTGGCGATAGATGTGAATTCGCCGGTGGAGAAGTTGACCGAACTTTTCGTTTCTCTTCACTATTCCCGAATTTTGGTCTATAAGGACAACATTGATAATATCTTGGGCTATGTCCATTCGCTTGATCTGTTTGATGGTCCGGTGGCTATCAAGGATATGCTGAATCCGCTGCCCGTTGTGCCGGAGAAGATGTCTGCCAATCGGATGTTGCGTATCTTTTTGCAGCAACATAAAGGTATGGCTTTGGTGGTCGATGAGTTTGGCGGAACGGCGGGTATCGTAACCCTTGAAGACATTATGGAGGAGATTTTCGGAGAGATAGAGGACGAGCATGACGACGATGGAGATGGCTTGGTTTCTAAGAAATTGGGCGAAAACGAATATGTTTTGGCAGGCCGTCTGGAGGTAGAAGAGGTGAACGAACGTTTCGGATTGAATCTTCCGCTGTCAGACGAGTATATCACCATCGCCGGACTTATTCTCTATAAAAACAATATTCTTCCTCAGCCCAAAGAACGGATAACGATCGACAGCTACGAATTTTCTATTGTCAGGGTAGTCTCCACTCGTATTGAGTTGGTGAGATTGACTGTTAATGGGTGATTTTCTGCAAAATCAATAAATATCGAAGGAATTTATAAATCCTTTGATATTTTTTTTATATATTCGCACCTCGAAAAATAATGAAATTAAAATAGTAAATAATATAAAAAGGTAATGGCAGCATTAGAGAAAATTAGAAACAAGGCTGGACTGCTTATCGGATTTGTCGGTTTTGCCTTATTCGCTTTTATCATTGGTGATTTTATCACAAACGGTTCAGCCTGGTTTAACCAGTTGAAACAAAACATCGGTAATGTCGAAGGCCGTGAGATGAGTACTCAGAAATATTCTGAAGGAATCAAGCAGTTTAACGAGGTTGCAAAGATGGAGGGACAAAACAATTTGTCCGATGCTCAAGTAAGAGACGAAGTTTGGGACAGATTCGTTTATACTTCTTTGTTGGAGAATGAATGTGAGAAAATCGGTTTGACTGTAACTGACGAGGAGTTTCAAGAGGCTCTTTTCGGTGCTCAACCACATCCAATGTTGAACCAAATTTCTTTCCTTCGCGGTGAGAATGGTTACGATCCACGTACTTTGCAATATATCATTGCTAATAAGGAGAATCCAAATGTAGAGTCTTATTATAGAGCTTGGAAATATTGGGAAGGCGAGTTGAAGAATCAAATGTTGTTGGGCAAGTATCGTTCTTTGCTTTCAGCAGCAATGGCTCCTACGAAGAAGGTCGCTGAGAATTTGGCTTCATTGACTGCTAATGAGTATGACCTTGCTGTGGTTCGCAAGCCTTTCTATGAGGTGGCTGATTCTTCAGTTTCTGTTACAGACAATGACATCAAGAAAATTTATGATGAGAAGAAAGCGTCATTTAAGACAGAGCCTTACCGTTCAGCAAAGGTGATCATCTTTAATGTATTGCCTTCAAAGTCAGACTACGAAGATGTTGAGGCTGCAGTTACAAGCGTAAAGACGGCTTTGGATTCTATGGCAGAGGATATGGTTCCTTTGTTTGTAACTCAAAACTCAGATAGAGAATTCCCATACAACTCTTCTTATTTGACACAAGGACAAGTTGATCCGATGTTCACTGAATTCGCATTCTCAGCAAAGAAGGGTGCAGTTTCTGATGTTAAGTTGGATGGTTCTTACTATAAGGTGGCTAAGGTAATGTCTGACGTTGCTAATCGTCCTGATTCAGTTAAGGCAAGCCGTATCATCGTTTTCAGAAACAATCAAGAGGAGTCTCAAGTTTTGGCCGACAGTTTGAAGGCAGAGTTGAAGAAGGGCGCTGATTTCAAGGAGATGGTTAAGAAGTTCTCTCAAGATGCTAAGGCATTGGTTGATAAGGACGGTGACATGGATTGGTTCACTGAAGGTATTGTTGGCCTTGAGGGCTTCGATGACGCAGTGTTTACCGCTAACGTCGGAGATTACTTCTCTTTCCCAGTTCAGCAAGCTGTTATGTTGGTCAAGGTTACTGATAAGACAAAGGCCGTAAAGAAAGTTAAGTTGGCTGAGGTTGTCAACAAGGTTGAGGCTGGTACAGATACTTACAGAAAGGTATATGACGAGGCAAGACAATTTTCTTTGAAGAATAGGACATTGTCTGCATTTGAGGATTCTGCAAAGAATGCAAGACTTGATATCAGAACAATGGCTCGTTTGACAAGAAATCAATCTCAATTCCCTGCTCTTCCAAATTCAAGAGAGATTATCCGTTGGGCTTGGGAGCATGAGGTCGGCACTGTTTCTGACAAGGTGTTCGATTTGAATAATCAATATGTTGTCGCTGCCGTTTCTGAAGCAGTTGATGATGAGTATGTTCCATTCTCTTATGCTAAGGCAGATTTGGAGAACGATGCTATTAATGTTAAGAAGGCAGAGAAGTTGATCGCTGATATGAAGGATGCTGATTTGGCTGCCATCGGTTCAGTAGATACAATAAAATCGGTTTCTTTGAGCAATGGCTCTTTGGGTCGTTTCGGTGCTGAAAATGCAGTTATGGGCGCAATCGCAAAGATGGATGTAAATCAGGTTTCTGCTCCTATCAAGGGTGCCTACGGAGTTTACAAGGTACAAGTCCTTGATAAGAGATCGGTTGAAGTTTCTGAGGCTCTTGTCAACCAAACTCTTGGCGCTCAAAACAGTGCAGTTCAAAGCGCAATGTACAGAAACTTGTTCAGCGCATTGAAAAACATTTCTAAGGTAAAGGATACAAGATACGAGTTCTATTGATAAAAGTTAATACCGGCTTGTCCGGATAATACTCATACGAAGTTCACGAAGTCGGTTTTCTTTAAATCTCTTCGTGAACTTCTTTGTTTACTAAAGCATATGGATAAGGAACGTTTGTTAGGTAAGACATTGCCAGAATTGAAGGCTATCGTCCAAAGTCTCGGTCTCCCCGCTTTTTCCGCCAAGCAGATTTGCGAGTGGCTCTATAAGAAAAAGGTGGATTCGATTGATAAGATGACTAATTTGTCATTGGCAAATAGGGAAAAACTTTCTGCCGCCTATGAGGTAGGGTTATCTTTGCCAGAGCGAGTGGATTCTTCTGTTGATGGTACGCGTAAATATCTCTTTCGTGCGAAACATGGTCTTGTGGAGACTGTCTATATTCCAGAGGAGGATAGGGCAACGCTCTGTGTCTCTTCTCAAGTGGGTTGTAAGATGAACTGCCTTTTCTGTATGACGGGAAAGCAAGGCTTCTCTGGACATCTTTCTTCTGCCGATATTCTTAATCAAATGCAATCCATTGACGAATCGGATAAACTCACGAATGTTGTTTTCATGGGAATGGGTGAACCGATGGACAATGTTGATGAGTTGCTCAAGACGTTGGAAATCATGACTTCAGATTGGGGATATGCTTGGAGCCCTAAACGTATTACCGTCTCTACGGTGGGCATTATTCCGGGTATGAAGCGTTTCCTTGAGGAGAGTTCGTGTCATTTGGCGGTCAGCCTCCACAATCCAATTTCGGAAGAACGCCGTTCTTTGATGCCCATCGAAAAGGCGTTCCCTATCGAGAAAGTGATTGAAGAGATAAAGAAGTTCGACTTTACGCATCAGCGCAGAGTGTCGTTCGAATATACGATGTTCAGCGGTGTGAATGATCGTCCTGCCCATGTTAAAGCATTGGTCTCCTTGCTTTCCGGATTGGAATGTCGTATTAATTTGATTCGTTTCCATGCTATTCCTGGCGTTTCTTTGGAGGGGTCGTCTATGGAGGTGATGGAGAGGTTCCGAGACGATTTGATGCATAGAGGTATTATGACGACTATCCGAAAATCACGTGGCGAAGACATCTTTGCCGCTTGCGGTCTTCTTTCAAGCAACCATACTGGAGAACTGAACGAGAAAGCAAAAACAGTTTTACAAAAGAAATAAAAGATTCGGTAATGAGAAAAATGAGTTTTAGACATATCTTATATATGTTGGTCGTGCTTTGTTTCATGACCTCTTGCAGTGGCGGATCCAAGAAGGGCGGTTCGGGTAGTTCTTTCTTGCCTGGTGTTACAGGTGCGGCATTTGATGTCTTGGTGGTAGGTGAGGAAAAAATGTGGCGCGACACGGTGGGCCGTGCTTTGTTTGACCGTTTAAATGCGGATATGCCGTGCTTCCCTCAGTCGGAGCCGTTGTTCAATATTGCTTTTATTCGTGATACGGATTTTGATGGCATTCTTAGACCCGTTCGTAACATTGTGCTTTTTGAAATTTCGGACAGATATACGCAAGGAAAAATCACCTTCTTGAAGGACAAGTGGTCTTCTCCTCAAGCTTTGGTGAAATTAACTGCGCCCGATCGTGAATCGTTCTTGAAACTCTTGGAAGAAAAAGGAGATGACATGATTGATTATTTGGTGGATGCAGAAAGGAAGAGAACGCTCTCGTTCTTCTCTAAGTATTGTAGTTCCGATGCCATTTTGAAAGTGAAGAAAGCCGTCAACGTGAATATGACAGTGCCTAATCACATGAACCGATTCCGCATCGAAAAGGATTTCATCTGGATGACGGACGGCAATCTTGATATGACACAAAACATTGTGCTTTATTCCTATCCTTATACTGGTCCTGAAGATTTTAAGCAGGAAAAGCTTTTGCATAAGCGAGACTCGGTGATGAAACTTTACATAGCGGGACCAGCAGATGGTTCGTATATGACGACTGAATATCGTTGTGAACCAACTTACAAAGAACTTATCGACGAGAACGGACGATATTTGGTGGAGATTAGAGGACTTTGGAGAGTGGAAGGCGATATTATGGGTGGACCGTTTGTCAGCCGTTCGTATATGGATGCCGCTTTGAACCGAATAGTGACGGTCGAGGCATACCTTTATGGACCATTTAAGAAAAAGAGAAACACGATGCGTCAGTTGGAGGCGATAATCAAAACCCTCGATTTGGATTGACATCGTTCTTGTTGAGATTAGGAAAAATAGATTGTTCTAAATATGACAAAAAGGCATATATTTCCGCGAAAAATGCTATTTTTGCATATTAGGTAAAATTTGATAAAGATATTATGGAAGAAAATAAGATAAGAGTCGGCATTACACAAGGTGACATCAACGGCATTGGCTATGAGGTCATCATCAAAACATTGGTGGATTCTCGTATCAATGATTTCTGTGTTCCGATTGTTTATGGCTCATCTAAAATCGCAGCCTACCATCGTAAGGCGTTGAATATAGAAAATTTCAATTTGAATGTGATTAACGATGCGGCAAGTGCTAATTCTAAGAGATCTAACGTCATTAATTGTGTAAGCGATGATGTAAAGGTGGAGTTGGCCAAATCTACGGAAGAGGCAGGCGAGGCTGCCTTTTTAGCGCTTGAACGTGCTACGCAGGATTTGAAGGACGGTTTGATTGACGTGCTCGTGACCGCACCAATCAACAAGAAGAATATTCATTCGGAGAAGTTCAACTTCCCAGGCCACACGGAATACCTTGAAGAGCGTTTCGGTAATGGACAGAAAGGTTTGGTCTTGATGGTCAATGAGGTGTTGAAGGTGGCTGTATGCACAGGGCATGTGCCTTTGAAACAAGTCTCTTCTCATATTACTATTCCGTTGATTTTGGATAAGTTGCAGAAACTGAATCAGACTTTGATTCGTGATTTCAATATTGTTCGTCCTCGTATTGCGGTGTTGGGCTTGAATCCACATGCAGGTGATAAGGGCTTGATCGGCCAGGAAGAAGAGGAAGTGATCATTCCTGCAATAACAAAGGCGAACGATAAGGGAATTATGTGCTTTGGCCCATACCCAGCCGATGGATTCTTTGGAGCGGGAAGTTTCAAGGACTTTGACGCAGTGTTGGCAATGTACCATGACCAAGGTTTGGCTCCGTTCAAGTGCATCGCACCGGAGAATGGTGTGAACTATACGGCAGGTTTGCCTATCATCCGTACTTCGCCAGCGCATGGAACAGCATACGACAAGGCAGGTATCGGCAAGGCTTCGGAAGATTCATTCCGTGCGGCATTGTATTTGGCTTGTGATATATTCAATAACAGAAAGAACTATGCCGAGATGACGGCCAATCCTTTGCGTAAGCAGGAAGTTGAAATCAGTGGCGTTGTAGAGTAATCTTATTTAGGAAACCAATAGAAGGTGGATATGACGAAGGCGGAATTACAGCAGGTAAAGCAGCGTTTCGGTATCATCGGCTCAAACTCGGCTTTGGATCGTGCCATAGATGTGGCCGTTCAGGTGGCGCGCACAGACCTCTCTATTTTGGTGACGGGTGAGAGTGGCGTGGGTAAGGAGCGTTTCCCTCAAATTATTCATCAAAATAGTGCGAGGAAAAATGGTCCGTATTTTTCGGTGAACTGTGGTGCCATTCCGGAGGGAACGATTGATTCGGAGCTTTTCGGGCATGAGAAAGGCGCCTTCACCGGTGCCGTTTCCGATAGAAAGGGCTATTTTGAGGTGGCCGACGGAGGGACTATTTTCTTGGATGAAGTGGGCGAGTTGCCTCTCTCTACGCAGGCGCGTCTGCTTCGTGTGTTGGAGGTGGGCGAGTTCATCAAGGTGGGTTCCTCAAAGGTGCAAAAAACGAATGTCCGTGTTGTCGCCGCCACTAACTTGGATATGCCCAAGGCAATAGCGGAGGGCCGTTTCCGAGAAGATCTTTATTACCGATTGAATTCTGTTCCGATTACGGTTCCTCCCTTGCGAGATAGAGGGGAAGATGTGATTTTATTATTCCGTAAGTTCGCGCGTGATTTCGCGGATAAGTATAGCATGGATGCCGTACGTCTCTCGCCAGAGGCGCAGTTGGTGTTACAGCATTATACATGGCCAGGTAATGTGCGTCAGTTGAAGAACATTGCCGAGCAGATTTCCATATTGTCGGAGTCGCGAGAAGTTTCGGCTGAGACGTTGCAGAGTTTCTTGCCGCCAGTAGCATCTCCGTCTGATTTCTTGCCCGTTGTCCCTGCTGGTCGTGGCTCGGCTGGAGGTAAATCGTTCGATTCGGAGAGGGAAATCCTCTACCAAGTTCTTTTTGATATGAAGAAGGATATGAACGATTTGAAAAAACTCGTCCACGAAACCATTGCAAAGGGTGGCGTCAGTCAAATGGATATGGGGAATGTTTTCAAGGAATCGGACATCTCTTCAGTGATTCGTCCGCAACAAACGGTTCAATCTTCTTCTATTAAGATGAACAACCCTATTCAGGATACGGAAGAGTATGTAGAGGAAATATTCTCGTTGGGTGATGTGGAAAAGGAAATGATTAAAAAAGCACTTGAAAGGCATAATAATAGACGAAAGTTGGCTGCTCAAGATTTGAAAATTTCAGAACGTACGCTCTACAGAAAAATTAAGGAGTATGGTTTAGACTAACTCCTTCTTGAAAAGAAATGTTTTATCAGATGAAAAAGGTTATATGCTTTTTGATGACGGTTTTGTTGATGGGACTTACCTCTTGTCTTGTCTCATATAAGTTCAACGGATCGTCTATCGACTATACAAAAATTAAGACGATTACGATTGTGGAGTTCCCCAATCAGGCCGCTTTGGTGTACCCATCTTTGGCGTCCGAGTTTACAGAGGCTCTCAATGACGAATTCTCTCAGAAAACGAGGTTGAGTTTCGTTTCGCGAAATGGAGATTTGCAGATTGAGGGGGCAATTGTTGACTATGCGGTTATCTCGATGTCCGTCGGAACTTCTGGTCAATCAATGGATACGAAGTTGCAGATGACGGTCAATGTCAAGTTCACCAATCGAATTAACACTTCGGAAAGTTTTGAGGAACGTTTCTCCGCATCGCAAGTCTTCTCTAACACGAATACGATTAACCAAGTCCAAGAGGAGTTGAATAAGTTGATTATAGAGGATATTGTAAATCAGATTTTTAACCGTACAGTGGCAAACTGGTAAAATGACGAAACAAGAACTGTTGGCGATAATGGGGGAGCCTGACCTGATTGGGAAGGCTGATTTGACAGATTTACAGGAGTTTGTCAAGGAGTATCCTTATTCGTCCGTGTTCCGTATGCTCTATTTGGTTGGATTACATAATTGCCAAGATGTCAAGTATGCGAATGAACTGAAGTCTGCTGCTTTCTATGTGTCGGAACGTCAATTGCTTTTTCAATTGCTGAATAATAAGAAGAAGAGCGTGAATGCCGCACAGCCGTCAGAAGCCGTTGTGGAAGAAAAAGTGATTGCTTCTGAGCCGACGGTTACGAAGGTGAATGAGTCGGTGCGCCATTCTCAGGTCTTCGATATAGAGGCTTATCTGGCTGATAAGCCAGATCTTCCAAAGACTTCGACTGGTGATGAAAAAAAAGCGGACCTTCCGATGAAAAACCAGTCTATTATTGATAAGTTTTTGGAGGCAAGCGATAAAAACGACATTCATGTCAAAATGGACAAAAAGGCTGAGAATCTTTCAATTGTGCCAAGAGAGGAAGAGTCCAAGCAGGAGCCAGAAGAGTGTTTTACGGAAACCTTGGCAAGGATATATATTAAACAACATAAATTTGACAAAGCGATAAAAATATTTCGTCGCTTAAGTTTGAAATATCCAGAAAAAAGTGTTTACTTTGCAGACCAAATTAGGTTTTTTGAAAAACTAATACAGAACTATAAAAGATAAAAGATAATGATTTTCACGGCGATTACTATTGTTGTTGTTATAGCTGCAATCCTTTTGATTTGCGTAGTGCTTATTCAAAACTCAAAGGGAGGTGGTTTGGCTTCTGGTTTTGCATCGTCAAACCAGATTATGGGTGTACAAAAGACTACAGACTTTATAGAGAAGGCAACTTGGACGCTTGTCGGTACGATAATCGTGTTGAGTGTTCTCTCTGCTAAGTTCATCAATACTTCAAATCAAGTAGAGGATGATAATGTTTCTGTAGAAGTTCCTGCTGAAACTCCAGATTTTGGCGGTGACGCTCAGTAATCAATAGTATTAAGAGATAGATATTAGGCAGAAGTGTTTCGCTTCTGCCTTTTTTGTGTTTACAAAGAGACTTTCTCCTTAAGCGAATTTGCTTTGTCGTTGTTCGTCATTCAGCAAAGCCGTCTCCTATGTTAGTGTCTTGCAAGGTTTGCCTACTAATCGAAGTATTCGATTTTTCTACTAACGGTGTCGGTAGAGAATGGTGTTTTTGAAATACGGCTCGTCCAGTTCCCGTGTTTGTCCTTTTTGAATCCTGAGAATAGACAATTGTCCGATCCGCCCACTGATTGAGTGCTCAAACAGATGAGGTCGCCCTCTTCGTTGTAGGAGTAGAGTGTGGTGTATAATTCGCCCTCGTCTGCACCTTCCACTTTTACAACGAGATTGTTCTCCCATGTGTAAGTGTTGGCGAAACTTATGGCCGTCTCTTTGATGATTTGCCCTTTGTCATTACGCTCCATTTTCGCAATGTCGGTGAATGAACCGTCGTCGTTTAATGTACGTTGGGCGTCCTCCAACTCGAAAGGATTTATAGAGTTGATGCTTGTGAGATTTCCTTCTTTGTTGAACTCTATTGTGTAGCCAAACTGAGTAATCTTCTTTACTGGACCCTTCACTTGAAAAAACGTAAGGTCTGGAGTCTTTTGCTCTGCTTTTTGAGAGGTCTCGGTTGGTGCGTTTCCTCCGTTGCAAGAGGATAGTAATGTTGCAGCAGCGGCCAGTACAATGAAGTTTCGTGTTGGAATGTTTTTTAATCCTATCTGTCTAAAAATGCTTGCCATATATGTATGTTGATTTTTTACGAATAAGCGAGGCTTATCATGCCGAGCCTATGGCGGGTATGACCATACGTCATGCCTGCCATAGGAGCATTAAAGGAATATAGTGCCTTATTCGGCAATGAGAACGTCCAACAAGAGTTGCCAGAACTTCTCTACGGTTGAAATTTCTATCTTTTCCCCAGGCGCATGGTTGCCAATGATGGTCGGTCCGACGGAAATCATGTCCATGTCAGGGTATTTCTCCAAGATGAGTCCACATTCCAATCCTGCGTGAATGGCTTCGAACCGTGGGGCATCGTTGAATAGTTTTCTGTATGATTGGTCCACCAAATCCTTTACTTTTGAATTCATGTTGGGCTTCCAACCTGGGTAGCCGTCGCCGTGTTTTACGGTCGCACCGGCAAGGGCGAAAACGCTTCCTACTTGATTCTTGATGTCATGTTTCTTGCTCTCCACCGAACTTCTTTGGCTGGTGCCGACTATGATTGTATTGTTTTCTGCCATTTTGATGGAAGCCAAATTGGTTGAAGTTTCCACCAAGCCGGGGATGTCCCTGCTCATGCCAATGACGCCGTGAGGACAGGCGTAGAGGGCGTTAAGAAGTTGGTTGGTTGTTGCCTTGTCTATTATGTTTGCTGATTTTTCGCACGATTGCAACTCCATTTGGAATTCCGTCTCGCCAGGAAGTTCTTGCTCTATCTCGCTGATGAAGAGGTTGAGCATTACGCGCACCTGCTCTTTCATTGGAAATTCAACGGCAGCGATGGCTGATGCCTCACGCGGGATGGCGTTGTGCAAGTTTCCTCCGTCAATTGATTGCAAATAGAGCGGTGTCTTTTGGTTGATAGTCCAAAGAAATCTGTTGAGTATTTTGATGGAGTTTCCTCTCTCTTTCTCGATGTCTTCGCCAGAGTGGCCGCCAAGAAGCCCTTTCACCTTAACTTCAAAGAAAAATAGATTCTCCTTTGCTGGCTCTGGTTGGTATTGGAACGTGGCAATCGTACCCACGCCTCCGGCACAGCCGATGCAATAAACTCCGTCTTCCTCTGAGTCGAGGTTGATGAGCCTACGGGCTTTGATTACACCAGGTTTTAGACTGAGGGCACCTGTTAATCCAGTCTCCTCTTCAACGGTGAATAGACATTCGATAGGACCATGCTTGATGTTGTCGTCTGTGAGTATGGCCAACTGAGCGGCCACTCCGATTCCGTCGTCTGCGCCTAAAGTGGTGTCGCAGGCTTTTAACCAGCCTCCTTCTACTATGGCATGAATGGGGTCTTTGCTGAAATCGTGTGCCGTTCCGTTGTTCTTTTCACAAACCATATCCATGTGAGATTGAAGCACAACGGGAGTCAAATGCTCCAGTCCGGGAGTAGCCTCCTTGCGAATAAGAACGTTGCCCGCCTCGTCTGTCAATGTCTCTAATCCATGCTCCTTACCGAAGTTGACGATGTAGGCGATGATTTGTTCCTCCTTGCCTGATGGGTGAGGAATTTTGCATATCTCATCGAAATAGTGCCAAACTATTTTTGGCTCAAGTTCTGTCATTTCCATTATGATTCTCTTTAAACTAAATATTTTGCAAGTTACTTAAAAAAGCCGAAAAATGGATTTCGAGGAATGTTTTTGTGGCTATAAATCTTTCATATTGTGTGATTGCTACTTAAATAAAGTTAAAAGGGTGCTTGTATTTATGAATTATTCGGAAAAATAAGAGTTTGCTCATTTTTTTAACATGCTTCGTATATATATTTGCATTCGGAAATAAAGAAAGTAAGTTATGTTGACTATTTTTTTATTGACTTTGGCTCTGGTCGGTGTGGGAATGTTATTCCTATGTGTTCGAATCTTGTTCGTCAAGGGAGGCAGGTTTTCAAGCAAACATGTCGGTCAGAGTAGGGAGTTGCGCCAAAAGGGGGTCTATTGTGTTCAGACGCAAGATCGGATGGAGCAGGCTCGTGCTTATCAAGATAGAGAGGCAAAGCTATAATTGAAACAAAAGAAAATAATAATATAAAACGAGATTAAATGAAAAACATTAACACAATTCTTCTTGCTGTGTTGTGTGTAGCGGTAGGAATCCTATACGTGTTGCATTTCTCTTCGGACAAATGTAAAGTTTCTTCGGCTCCTGTATCGACAGTGGTCGCATCGTCAGTTTCAATAGATAGTTTCCCTATCGCTTATGTGAATGTTGACACACTTTTGTTGACTTATCAATATGCTAAAGACTTGAATGAGTCGCTTTTGAAAAAACAAGAGAAGTCACGTAAGGAGTTTAATGACAAAGAGGCTCGTATGCGTACAGAGTATGCCGCATACCTTAAGATGGTTGAAGACTATCAAAAGAAACTTGCAACTGGTCAAATCTTGACACAAGAGACCAAGGAGAAGGAAGAGGCTGTTCTTTACAAGGAGCAAAGTCGTTTGGAGAAAAAGCAAAAGGAATTGAAGGATTTGGATCAGCGCTTGAATCAAGAATTGTTCTTGGAACAGCAGAAACTCAATTCTCAATTGCGTGACACCATCAATGCATTCTTTGCTATCTACAATCAAGACAAGCGTTACAAGATGATTTTGTGTGATACGGGCAATGACAATATCTTCTTTGCTGAGGATTATCTCAACATTACCAAGGATGTGGTTGATGCTTTGAATAAGAAATATACACCAGTTCAAAAATAATTGGTTGTCGGATTTCTGCTCTGACCGAATGCGCATGGGATCTTCCGGACCCAACTGCCGGTAATTTGCCTAGTAATACAGAGGCCAAGTACGATGCCGTAGGCACATGTTCGTTTGGCGAAAATGGCGTTTCTGTCTGCTATGACGAGATGTATGAGCAAGGTACCGATGCCGAGGGTGGCGAGGTAGGATATACTATGGGATCGTATGTTTGGACTGGCGATGGCAGGAAGGAGGCCCCACAGGAATAAAGAAATAAAATAGTAAGGAGGAGGTATCAAACTAAATTTTCCGAATTTTGATACCCCCTTCTTTTTTTTGTTGGTTGTTGTTTGCGGTCGTATTTTTTTATTAATCTGTTCTATATTGCTACTTTGATTTCCTCCTTCTTGATTTTATTGAGGTCTATTAAGGTTTTCGTGTTGTTCAATTTCGTCTATTTGTGTATTTTTGTTTCGTCAAATTAATATTGTTTTTTTACTAAAGACGAATTGTGTTTAGGCTTATGAAAAGATTGTTTTTTTTCGGTTTGATGTCGTTGGCTATTTCTGCATCGGCACAAGTGTTGGACTCTAAGAAGATTTCCAATTCGAATGATAAAGTGAAGTCAATTGACCAGATGTTGACTTACGGACAAAAGGCTTTAGGTCCGGTTTCAAAGACAGGAGCAGAGATGAACTCTGACCTTTATCAACAGTTGGGTATAGAATTACCTACGACTTGGGAGGCACAGACTGGTATGGGAAAAAGTATCTCTAAGACATCAAAGGTAGAGGCAGGAGACCTTGTGTTTTTTGGCGACGGTAATAGCAAATGTATCGCGTTTGCCGGTGTTGCCTATAAGGTGAACAAGGATGGCTTTGACTTTATGTATGTCAACAAGGATAATAACTATACGATGGGTAATACCAACGATACGAACTTCCGTAATTGTTTTGTGTCGGCTTCCCACATTGTAAGTGACAAGGATTTGAACAATGCTTACAAGTCATGGGACAAGATGGTGTCTGATGCGGCAAAGGCAAAGAAGAACACAGAAAGTTCATTCAAGGATAGCAAAGAAGCAAAGGAAGATCTTGCTAAGGCAAAGGATGATTTGGAAAAGGCTAAGAAGGAATTGGCTACTTTGAAAGAACGTAAGGCAGACAACGATAAGGATTTGGAGTCCAGCCGTTCGGAGTGGCAGCAGACAATGGATGCGGCTAACAAAGCAGCCAATATGGGTGATTCCAATAAGGCAACCAAGAATTTGGCGAAAGCACAGAAGCAAAATGAGAAGATCAATAAGAAGTTGAACAAGTACGAGGCTCAGAAAGAGAAATTGGTTAAGAAGATTGAGTCTGCAGAAAAGAATTTAAAGAAGGCTGAGTCGAATCTTGAAAAAGCCGAGAAAAAGGCAGCTAAGGCGGCAGACAAGTATGCACAAGCACAAAAAGACGAGGCTGCAGCAGCTGCAAAGATTGCAGACTAAACAGTACCGTTTTATAGATAGAGAGGTTGCAGATGAGAGTCTGCAGCCTCTTGCTGTTTATATGGGTATAACCTTTAAATCCATCTCTTGCTCTGCCCATCCCCTCTTAATATACCGAATACCTTGATCAAACCTTGCGTCCACATCAACTTTAGGAATAGACCGTGCAGAAAAGAGGAATCTCTGGTTGTGAACTTCACATTTTGTACATTTTTCATAAATTGTACATGGGTATAAAATGTTGGCTATTAAGTAGGTATGATTGTATTCGTAGGGTGGGGTGTATTCGTTCCCTTGATGAAGGGAACAGGCTTGTATGATCGAATGTTCATGTCCAATCTGTGAAAAAAACGTACAAATGATGAACTTCACAATATGTCCGAAAACATTCCTTTTTTGTCCGAAGTAGCCCCTGGATTTGCCCTACATTTGTAATGTCATCGGGAAAGAACAATATACCGATGAAGTTGTATTATTATTAACAATAAAAGTTGAAGGTTATGAAAACATTGCATTTCTTTGGAGTGGCAGTTTTGATTTGTATGATTACTGCATTTTGTGGCATTCGTAAGGAGGTGGCTGCAAATCCTAATACGGTTTTTGATATTGAAATCATCAAGAAGAGAGGTACAGCCTTCGATATCGAAATACAAAAGAGTGCTGTAACCGCTTTTGATCTCGATATTCTTAAGGAATATACTGGCGGTGGAAAAAAAAATAGCATGACAAGCAAATCTTAATGGTGATTTTTTTTGTAATTTTGCAACCGAAATTAATCAACATAAGATTTTAGCAATTTCCATCCCATCGGCTAAACGAACTCGGATAAGGGGCTATAGTATGTGAACAAAAACATTCGGACATATACCGTAGCCGACAACTAAGCTCGCTATAGAAAAAACGATGGAATAGTACGATTTATAGTTTTTTGCTTTATGAAATTAGTACAAAGGTTTGTCACTTGTCTGACATTTCTTCTGTTGCTCTTGCCTTCAGTGATAAAGGCAGAGAACTCGGTATTGGAAAATCAGTACAATTATTCAATCACTCCTAAAAGTATTGGTATTTACCATTTTAAGGTAGTCGTCTTCTCAAGGGCTTTCTACAACCATTGGCTCTCGGCAGAGGATGAAGAAAAATCTTCTCTTTTTTACAAGAAGAAAGGAGATGAAAAGACCTATAAGATTGCCGAGTTTTCGGCGGAAAACTTTAGTGGGGTTGATTATGGCGAGACACGAGAAATTCCTTTCCAAGTCCACTCTGGCGTTTTCATCATCAACGGAAAGAAATATGACGACTCCACTAAAATAGTTAAAGTGACGACTACGAAAGCATCAAAGGTGGATGGCCAAGAAACGCTTTTCTTGGAGGGTGAATGGATACCGGAAGGAACCGACTTGCAAGAAAAGGACATGATAACCTTTGGCCTTGAAATCTATGATGATTGCCATGGAACCTTGCGTAAGCACAATTGGAACTGGGGCCCTTATCAATACAAATCCAATTGCGTCGCACCTATATTGACGGAGCCTTATATGGACATGGAGGCAGTTGCCAACAACAAGCAGGGTTCAATGAAAATAATGTGGTCATCCGTCAAAGAACTAAATAAGTACACTTTGGTCGTTTCAAAAAAGGATACAACCATAAAAACCGAAGTCACCTTGACCAAAGGCGGGGCTCAAAATGGAGAAATATCCATCGATCCTTCTAACGAACAACAGAAGGTCACGATATTGGGTGAAATGTATGCTGACGAAGACGATAAGGTTTTGGTGACGATACCGTCCAATGAAGTTGTCGTAAAACCATACATGTCAATCTCCTCCTTTAATGTAGATAAGGTGTATGAAAAGGAAAGATATGGAAACAAGATGAAGTTCACATGGACCATCGACAATCCTTCTCGTACGGACTATATGTCGTCGGACGTATTCCAATTGCAAAGGGCTTATCTGCCAGACTTTTCCGATGCGGTCACGCTGACGACCCAATCCGTGGTTACCCCTACCGATTACGATAGTGTTTTGGTGTCTCAAAATGATGGCGATCCCATATACAAATATACCAAGGCCATATTCGAGTATGAAGATGACAATATAGAAAATACATACAACATTACCGAAGAATCCACTGAATTCCGAAATATTTTTGATACGACCCGTATCAAGGAAGTCAGTCGTGTCTATCCATACGTGACTATCCCTAAGAAGAAAGTCTATTACCGTTTGCAGCGCAACATAGCCTCTTCCATTTGGGAAGATAAAGTGTCTCATCGTTATCGTATAGATACGGCATTGGCGTTAAATTACCAGTTGCCTTTGATTACTGACATAGCGGTGGAAAAAGCATCCAATTGGGAGACATCACGTAAGGTGAATGTCAAAATAAAACTCGATAACTATAAATACAAAGAGCTCCCTGCTTACCAAAGTTTGGCTCCTACCGACATGAGATTATACGATTTCAAGAACCTACGTTTATATACATGGGATGAGAGAGCCAACATTGTTCTTTGTAGAATAAATCACGAGTATGGCGACACCACGAAAACGATTATAGCAGGCACTGACGTAAAGCTTTGTGATGATAGCACCTACTATTATGTGTCAGCTACGGCAGAAACTCCGTTGGCATTTACGCACACCTCTTATTTCGCTTATGTGGACAATACGAACAGCTATTACTACATAAATCCGAAAGTAAATGAGAGTTCATCCGTCTCTGTCGCGGATAGTTTCTATTTTGAGGATTGTGCTACCATTGATAGGGACAATTTCACGGCAACCGATAATTTGAAAGGGGGCATCCAACTTAAATGGAGTGCCAACAGAGGCCCGATTTCATACTATACGCTTGAAAGAAGACCCTCGACGGGCAGAAATTGGAAAACTATCGAAATCGATTCCCTTCAAACAGAATATTTCGACCAAGATTTGGAAATCGGAAAGGAATACGAATATGCCCTAAAACTTGTCTATGAGCATTTGGGCAAGAAATATGTGGACGAGGCGAATGTGACCGGACGAACCTATCCTTATTTCGACATCTCCGGTAGGGTGACAACCGCTTCGAACGCAGGGATAGCCAACTTGAAGGTCGTCGCCGTCGGCACATCATCGTCTGACACGCTTGTTGCCTACACCCAAACGGACGGTAGCTATGTCTTTGACAGCATCCCTCTCGCAAAATCAAAGGAATATACCGTTTCCGTTAAGGCACAGAATGGTACATACCACGCCAAGGGCGGAGAGAACTTCTATAAATGTTACCTCAACGAGGACAATCCTTACTACAGTGGGGTTGATTTCATCGCTGACAAATCGTTTGTCTTTTCGGGCCGCGTCCTCTATGAGAATTCGACAATCCCCGTGCGTGGCGCCAATTTCATGGTGAATGATAACTATCTATATTCCAACGGTAAGAAGGTGGCTACCGACAACAATGGTAACTTCGCGTTTGAATTGCCGAATGCCAAAACAAAAATCCAGATTGTTAAGGAGGGACATACCTTCCAAAACGATGGATTCATTCACGAAAAAGGCCAACCCGACACTTGCGTCAACTTTATCCCTGAGACCGATTACAAGAAGTTGGAGATTTACGACAAAACACGAGTGACGTTGGCCGGACGTATAGCCGGAGGTAGCGAGCAAGCCGCATTCCCACTTGGCTTCAACCTTTCCGAAAACATATTGGGCGATTCCATTACAATCGTTTTAGAGTTGGAGGGTGACAATACGGCCCAGATTGTGTACAAGAAGGAGGATCCTAACGATGTGGAGATAGACACCTTCTTCGTCCATCATACCAATAAGGCCCAAACTGATTCAGTGGGTGTTACTAACGTCAAATACCAACGAAAACGTATTCTCGTCTATCCGGACCAAAAATCGGGAGAGTTTTTCGTTGATCTTCCTCCTGTGAAGTATAAGGTCACTAAACTGTATGCCCAAGGCTACTCCACGCTGTTTAACAACGGAGAGGCAGCCCAAATAGTCGATTTGTCTGTCGATTCGCTGACAAAGTCAAATGTTTATACGCATGAAAAAAATAATCATACGCTCTATACGGCCTACAATGCCAGCTACTGTCGTACGTTCCATGCACCGATACGACTCTCTTACCAACAAATAAAGAACGGTACGACAAGTGACGTCTTAGGAGAGGAGGAACTTTGCTACACGAATGTTTATGGCGAAAATGTAAAATACACTTTGGCAAAATATGACGAAGTCCACAAGAAAGCTTCTTATACATTTAAACATCCTGTCTTTGATGAGGGTAGGGTCTATTTGTTGAAAATCAGTGCCAATGAAGAGTACATATACAACGGAAATGACAGTTCTCGAATCAAGAAAGTATCTGTGCCTAATTTGACGCTAAACATCAGCAACGGTCTCACAACCGAGAAGAAGATCGTTGAGGGAAAAATGGACGAAAACGGTACATTCACCTTGCGTTTTAAAGCCAACAACCCTACGTTCAATTTGACGAACGAGGATGCTTTGCGTTATCTTGAACTTTCTGCATCAAAAGATGGTTATGGCTTCAAGGCCACCCCATTGGCAGCTTTCGTTACCGGCACCCGCTATAAGGGCTCGGATGTCTATACGGCAAAAGACGCAGATGTCACTCTTCTTGACGTCCTTCGCGACCCTCCTGGTGCGGGAAGCAGCGCCTATATTGAGAGCGGAGCGAAATATGCCTATACGCGCGACTGGAGTCTTTCTGGTTCTTTTGGCTTGAACATCTCAATGAAGAACGGTACTAACTATACTGCAGCTATTGGTAGTTGGGCTGGACAAGCGGCTGGCTCGTTCTATGCAACAGTCACTAATGGCTCTACTACTTATGACAATACGATAAATATTCCAATATTGGATATTCCTCCTTATAAGGGATCTTCAACATATAGCTTTACAATCAATGACCGCATAGAAACAAGTAGTGGAAAATATGATGTAGGTGCTATGTTTGATGTCTATATTGGCACAACAACCGACATGATCGCACAAAAAATGGATGTGTTGTCCGTAATAGATCATAAGACTTATAAGAGCGTCGCTCATGCCATCAATCAAGGCTCTGTCAAGGTTGTCGCCAAGAGTTCAAACGAAGAGAATGACACCACGGCTTCCTATTTGGTGGTGGCCGAGAAGATTAGGTATAACATTGAAAATCCGGTGATGTTTGTCTATACGCAAGAACACATCATCAAACACATTATTCCGAATCTGCTTGCAGAACGCGACAGTCGACTGATAACTGCAGACGAGAGGACTGCGCAAAAAATAGCCAATGCCACGGGCGAAGTACAATACTATACGTCGCTCACTCAGGCAGATGTTGATTTCGGACTAAAAGACTATGGCATTGCAGAGCCAAGTGACTACGGCTATACCGTTGTCGATGAGATAGCAGGATATAACGAGAGAATCCAAAAGTGGATTAACCTCATCTCTATGAATGAACTGGAGAAAATCCATGCTATCAAAGGTGGCAAACTCTTTGCAAGTTACGACCTGTCATCTTCCACAAAAATTGTTCATACAGAATCGGACGAAGCATACGATTATGATGAAACAGAGGCTGCCTTCCGAAAACAAATAGCCTCTAAAATGGAAAGTGTTGGGGCGAAAGCAGGAACTGCTGCGGCGAATGCTGTCTTGAAAATACTTAAAAACTATTGGAAAAACGAATCCAAAGGAAATACTGATTCGTCGATGGTTACTAAAATCGCAAACTTGTTGGAAAGATACAAGCAAAATGATGAGAATCCTGCTGTGGATTATGTGACACCAGTCTCTAAATTCTCTTTCTCCATATATCCTACTATTGATGTGAATTTTTCAAACACGGCAACTCGCAAAAAAATTCATCAACGGAAAGTGGGATTCACTCTATCCACCAATTCAAATGGCTACATGGATATTGACGTGTATAGAACACCTTTAAGGGAATTTGCCAATGACTCCATAGTGAGAACGATTGCTCAGAATACTGCAGGCTCAAATCTTGCCGACGGTTACCTCGACAATTATGTCTATTACGTCAGAGGAGGTGCCACCCGTTCTCCTTACGAAAAGGTTGACTACACGATTTTTGCCCCTTATGGCGAAGAAGTGGGAGGATTCCCGCTTGGCACAAAAACGTTGAAGATCGACAACCCTAAAATCGTTATCGAGAATCCGATTCGTACCAATGTCCCTCAAGATGAAAAGACGACATTCAAAGTGACATTATCCAATGAGACGGAACTGAATGCAGTTATGGGTACCACCGTATCAACATTGTTTGTCTTGAAGCAAAACACGAAGTCAAATGCGGATAATGTGAAAGTTAGTTGCGACGGTGAGCCTCTACCGAATGGTGTAAAGATAAAACTAGCACCAGGCGAAAAAGTGGTTAAGACGATTGAAGTGGAACGAGGTAACAGTTTCAACATCGAAAACTTAGCAATCCTTTTGACCTCCGACGAGGATGTCTTCACCGAAGACAAGGCGTTCATCTCCATCAGTTATGTCAACTCCGCAAGTCCGATCAAATTGGATGCTCCGATCAACAATTGGGTGATGAACACCTATTCGGCAAAAGATTCTATTGGCTACTTCATCCCAATTTCTGTCTCTGGGTTCAATGTCAATCATGACGGGTTCGACCATATAGAGATTCAATATAAGGAGAAGACGAGGGGCGACGATGCTTGGGTTACTCTTTGCAGTTACTATAATGACTCCACGCTTTTCGATGAGGCTTCGGGCGTGAAAGAGATGATCGTCAATGGTGTCATCAGAAACGCTCGCTTCTATGGTGCGAAGGATCCGATGGAGATGGAGTATGACATCCGTGCCGTCTCTTTCAGCCGATTTGGAAATTCATTCGTCACAAGAAGTTCAGAGGTCGCCAGTGGTGTCAAGGATACTCGTTGCCCTAAGGTTTTTGGTATTCCTGAGCCATCCGACGGTACATTGGCTTATGGTGATGTCATCAAATTGCCTTTCACTGAGCCAATTGCCTACAATATATTGGACGAGACCTCCAATTTCAGCATATTGGGTTACAAAGCCTCTTCCTCTTTAAAGGAATCCACGGCCCTTAAATTCACAGGGAAGAGTTCCCAAATGGCAAAGTCTGAGGTGTCTCGCAATCTTGTGGAGAAAGACTTCACCATTGACATGATGGTAAAGACAAGCAAAGATAGAACCGACATGACCTTCTTCTCGCATGGAGATAGTGAAACCGGTGGTTTATCCTTCGGCATCGACAGCGAGCAACGATTAACGGCCACCATTAACGGAGAAACTTTCAAAAGCGAAGTGTTGAAAGATGGATTGTCGGGTGCGCTTACGCGTGTGGGTATGATTTATTATGACGACAGCCGCACTGTAGATTTCTTTGTGGGAAATAAGAGTTTGGAGCGTGATTCCACCTTCTCCCTCAATTCTAATTATCGTGGCAATGGACCTATTTATTTAGGTTCCGATTTTTCACAGCCAGGTCAAAACCTCTTCTCTGGTTCAATGCTGGAAGTGAGGGTTTGGGCGAAAGCGCTCGACGAAGAAGAGTTGTCTGCCTATAATGGCAAACTTTTGAATGGTTATGAATATATGCTTGTTGCCCATTATCCTTTGACGGAGACACAAGGTAACAGTGCGATTGATGCGGCACATGGTGCTAACCTAAAACTCAACAATACGGCATGGGCATCGAAGACCGGCCACTCATTGCGCACCAATGCTAAGCCTGTCCGTTTAGATGGGCTGTATGTTTCCAAAGCAAAGACATCTGATTATACACTCTCTTTCTGGTACAAGTCAGAAAAGTCGCTTGCAGGCAATGCGGATACATTGGCTCTCTTCTCTGCAGGAAGTGAAGTCCTTCCAGATTCGGGTGCAAATAAGTTCTTTATCGGATATATAGGCGAAAACTTGATGCTTCGCAGCAATGGTGTTTCCTATAAATTGAGTGATGCTTATGCTGATGGTGATTGGCACCAGTTTACATTGGCGGTAAATCGTTCTAAGAACATTTCTCGATGTTATATTGATGGAAATTACGTTTCTCAACTGCAAAGTTCTGTTTTGGGTGGCATTGCTTCGGATTATGTTACCCTCGGAAATAGTAAGAGCAACTTCTATTTTGATGAATTTGCTTTGTGGAATCTTGCATTGCCAAATGAATATGTGGAGAGATACTACAATGCCGTTCAAAATGCGTTTGACACTGATCTCTCGGTATATCTTCCGTTCGATGCGGATGTTGAGTCCAACCAAGGACAAGTAGAGAATTCATTTAGCATTTACAACGAGAAACGTCAATACGACACCAATGTTGAGTTGCATGCCAAGAAGACACCGATTCTTCTTGATGCTACAAATCTCAATGACGAGTCCTCTATTTGGGCCCCTGTGGCAGAGAAGGCTTCCTTATCTAAATTGGATTTCACATGGTCATATTCAGACAATGCACTACTCATAAAGTTATTGGAGAAAGAGGCCGATATCAACGATCAGATAATCTATCTCACGGTCAGAAATGTGGAAGACAAAAACGGAAACGTCATGCAGAACCCTGCCATGTGGTCTGTCCATACAGATTTGAATCTGCTTAGTTTCGATGAAAGGGAGATTCGCATAAGATCCGTCTATGGCGAAGAGGGCGATTTCACTCTTGAAATGAGTAACTATAGTGGCTCTTACCGTAACTACAAGATTTCCAATTCTTCTGATTGGTTGGTTCCTTATGTCTCTAAAGGTACGGCACTCCCAGAAATTTCGGAAAAACTGAATTTCCACTTCAATGGTACAAACGATCCGGGAACGTATGTAGATATTGTCTATTTGGAAGATGAAAATGGTTTGGTTTCAACTTGCATCGTCAATCTTGAAGTTAGTGGAACCAAGCCTGAATACAAGATTAAGAATGATGCGTTTGACTACACGATGGTCTATAAAGGCCTTGTCAAAATTAAGACGGTGGCTGGTGCCGAAGTTATTGATAATAACAAAGACGATGTCGTGTATGCCTTCATAGATGGCCAATGCGTCGGCGAAAGTAACATCCAGGTCAATGAAGATGGCAGTTCATTTGTCTATATGAACATATATGGTACCCAAAGCAACCATAAGAAGCATAGCGAAATAACCTTTAAGGTTTGGAACAACCGTAATGGTAAGTTGTTGGATATGGTATCGACCTCTGCTCCTGTGACTTTCACCAAAGATGGCGTTGTTGGCGCAAAGGCAACAGACACCTTGATAGTTAGCAGCAAGGTCGTCAGAAATCTTTACTTGAAAAAAGGGTGGAACTGGATATCCATTAACATCAAGCCGACTCGTTCGGCCAATCCGGTGGCGGATATTTTTGCTAACAATGTTAAGCCATTCTCTCCTTCCGATATGATCAAATCACCGACGGGTTATGACCAATTCGGTCAAAAGACCAATAGTTGGGCAGGCACTATCACTAAATTAGGTAATGACACCGTTTATCAAATAAAAGTGGCAGAGGCAGGAACCTACTGCTATAGCGGAGAAGATTTAAAGGAAGAAGATTTGAAAGTGAAGTTGAGAGGGGGCAGATGGGAACATCTTCCATACTTGCTGGATGAATCTCAGCCAATCAATACGGCTCTTAAAGACCTTCAAATTGGCGTGGATGCCAATGTGGGCGACGTGATTAAGGGACTTACTCAATTTGCAATATTGAGCGAAAACCTTGTTTGGGAGGGTACTTTGACCCATTTGCGTGCTGGTGAAGGATACTACATCAAACTTCAGAATGTAGGCAAGCGTACTTTCTACTACCATAAAGAGGAAGAAACGAGTCAAGCATTGAGATCGGCTACTTTGCAAACGGAAACCTCTGCAGACGAAGTGACGGCGGAACATGCCAACAACATGCCTGTAATCGCTCAATTTGGCGATGACGTGGATTTTGAGGAAGGTGACAAACTCCTTGCCATCTCCAACGGCAAGAAGATAGGAGAGTCTGGTCTTCGAACCGTTGCGGGAAAGAAACTCTTCTTGCTCTCTGTAAATGCAGAACAGGGCGACCGCATAACCTTTGCTCAAGAAAGGAATGGTAGGATAATTGCCAATACAAACGATCCTGTGAAGTATGATGCAGACAACATATTGGGTTCTACTACGGCACCTCACATCATCTCTTTCGCAAGCGATTTCGTTGAAGTGACCCCAACACTATTCTCTACGGAAGTAGCGTTCCGTTTCCACGCCAAAGAGTTTGAATCCGTGATGATAGACGTTTACAACACAGATGGTGTCTCCGTTTGGAATAGTAGCACAAATGTCATGGGAGATGAGACTGTGGATATGAATGGATCCAATCTCGCTGCTGGTGTTTACTATGCAACCATCAAAATGGGTGAAACCATTAAAACTGTTAAGTTGATAAAGAAATAAATTGAATTTAAGGATGAATAAATACGTTATTGCAATCGTTTTGTCCATTGTCATGGCTGCTTTCGTCAGTTGTGATGACGATAATGATGCGTCGGTTGACCTTTCTACTTGGGAAGTGACATGCGATGTGGACCCTCGCACCAGCATGACCATAACGGTAGAAATACCAGACTCTTTTATTAAAATTTCATATGCCGACAAGATGGCTGTCTTTGCCGGCAACGAGTGCCGAGGTGTCGTGTCTCCCCAAATATATGAAGAGGACGACCGAAAGTTATTCTTCTTGCTTGTAGCCATCAAACAGCCGGAAGATGAATATTTGAATCAGGGACTGAGTCTTTTCTTCTATTCGGCCGCCCGCGACCGGGTTTATATAAGCAAGGATGAGGATTTGATTTTAGGAAAGGACCAAATGGTAGGAAGCATAGATGACCCTTATACTACCAATTGGGCTATTTACCGATAACTGACGGTTTGTCAACTCCATACTTCATGGGTAAACGTCCAAAATCTGTCTGATTTTCATTGAACAGAGGCAGAGGGAAACTGTCTTCGATTCGTGGCGTGCGGTCAGATTGGAGATGGAGGTGTCGAACGTGTCTGCAAGACGCTACGGTGGTAAGTGTCTGTCCGTCCTCTCTGCACAGCGGTCGTGCTGCACATATACTATCTACGCTGTCGCCCCGTACATCCACATCACTGTTGTGTTGTGGATGTACGGTTTTATAGAGGTTGTGTCTTACAGACGCAGAGGGGAGTGGCCATTGACGTTAGATTTGTTTGTCCCTTTTGAATAACTTGGCAATCAATTCAATAGTTTTTTTTGCTTGTGTTAGATTAAGGATTCAACCTGTTCTTTTGTAAGTCCCGTGTAACGAATGATTTTGTCTATAGATTCACCATCTTGAAGCATCAGACGTGCCGTTTCAAAGGATTTTTCTTCCAGTCCTTCTTTAAGACCTTCTTCTCGTCCTTCCTTAAGACCTTCTTCCCGTCCTTCCTTCCTTTCATTCCTCATTGCGGAGAGATTGGTACGGTAGGCGTCAAGGCTGATGTTAT
>JAKSLA010000018.1 GCA_024401455.1 Paludibacteraceae bacterium
CGTTGAAGGCCCTTTCCGACGAAGGTCTCGCAGAAAACTTTGGCTATAGAAGGGGGGTGGCCGAAGGCGAAATCAAAGGCGAAATCAAAGGCGAAATCAAAGGTAGAGCAGAAGAGAAGATCGAAACCGTAAAGATGCTTTTGGCAAATGGTGTAGATATAAACATCATTGCTAAATGTTGTAGGCTCTCTGTCGAGGAGGTGCTTAAACTGAAAGAGGAGTAGGAGCATCATCAAAAATTTAGGACGTATGGACACTATAGACGAAACGATTATCGCCAACGCCGACGAGGGACTTCTTCATTTGATAGAGAAGGCCAAGGTTGCCGCCCTTTCCAAAGAGGAGTACGCCGAATATGAGGCATCGTTGAAGGCACTTTCTGACGAAGGCCTCGCAGAAAACTTTGGTTATAGAAGGGGGAGGTATGAAGGCAAAGCAGAAGGCAAAGCAGAAGGTAAAGCAGAAGGTAGAGCAGAAGAGAAGAGCGAAACCGTAAAGATGCTTTTGGCAAATGGTGTGGATATAAACATCATTGCTAAATGTTGTAGGCTCTCCATCAAGGAGGTGCTTAAACTGAAAGAGGAGTAGGGCTGATTTGATGGAGAAGGCTTCTCCCAAAGAAGAGAGTGGAGAAGAACCGAATTCCATAGTGAATGCAAATGCGTGTCGAAAACATCCCATTACGAATTTAATGCGGCCTTTTATTGTTAATAAATCTTAATGGCATGTGCGATTGTGGATTTATTCTACAACTGAAGTCCTCAGAATAGTTGAAATTTGCAGTGTTGAAAATGAGTTCAACAATTAGAGTGGTTATACAAAAAATACAGGTTTTTAGCTACCCTCTCTTTTAAAGATGATTATAGTTTTTATTGTGTGATATATTATAAATAAGCTAATGTTTAATGAGGCGAAGTCTCTTTGTTTTGCTTTGCATCGGGCTTAGAGATGAGAATTGATAGTTTTAGATTGTCGATCAATCTTTAAGTGAAAAAGGATTGGAAATCATTTGATTTCCGGTCCTTTTTTTTGGATGCCAGTGGTTTGATAAGCAGAAAAGATGCTTAATCCATGTCCAGTAAGCATTCGTGAAGCGAGGCGTATGTGTTGTTCTCTTCTTCGTAGTCGAGGAGTGCGTTGCGAAGTTCGGGGAGATTGTTGGCCTCTATGCCAAGGTTATGCTTGGCCCATTGACAAGCTTCTGCTATTGTGTCAAAAAACTCTTCATCCATATACTCTGTGGCAATTCCGTAACGAGTGCGAAATACCTCACCGTTTACATCGTTTGTTTCCATCACGCCATCGTCGTCTGGGTCTGTAAAGTATAGGATTTTGAGGGAGGGGAAGCGGTGACGGATAAGATTGTGAAGTTCAAATGGCGCACGCCATGCCGACTCTGTTGAAATCCAAAGGACCTTTTCTGAGTCCAATTCGAAATGGCAAATTTGCCCACGCAAATCTATTGCGGGCACTTCCTCACATAACTCTTCGAGAAAGTGCCTAAACGACATGCGACCATAATATTCAGCGTCGCGTATAAAAGCGTCCGGGTGATTTATTACTCTGTTCATGATGTCATGTAACATCTTGATTTCTTTCTCATCACCAGAGATATGGTGAGATGTGTAAGCGTAGTTAGGCATAATCTTTTTTGAAGTAAAGGTCGTAGATCATTGTGAAACAGACAAATTATTTAGATCATGTTAGATCTTGGGGTGGGGAAGTTAAGAAAAATTAGGATGAAGTTGTTGTTTCTATTTCTGATCTGTTTTGATCAGTAAATAATTTAGTATTTTTGTAAGTGTTATGGCTCAACTTGCAATCATTAATTACGAAGTGGCTTCGATAGATATAATAAATTTATCTGAAGCAATTGAAAGAGAATACGCTGATGATTATGATCGATTGGTATATGGTAAGATGGGATATAAAACATCTTCTGTTTACTATATGATTGCGGAAAATATCAGTGTTCGTCAGATTGAAGAATATGCTATAAAAAATGCCCAAGAGCATCCTTATGGCAAAAAACTATAGGAGCGTCACATATTGAAAAAGCGTCATTGACCGCTTGTTTTTGATCGATTGAAACTTCCACATTCAAAGAGTTGTCGGAAACAAAGCAGGAAGTGATGCCTATGGGTATGCTAATCACGCATCCTGTGTGTGCAGAAGGTCTCTCGTAAGACTTTCATGCACACTTTGGGGTTGTGTTTGTATACTTCACGTAGGTATCGCTCTGCTAATTCTCAACTCAAGGCTGTGGAAGGCCCCAATCGAAGAATGAGCAGAAGTGAATACCTACGCTTTTTTTTGTATAACATTGATAATAAAATGTCTGTTTTAGGTATTGGCGGATTCAACATAATAGATCAAATAGATAAAAATCTCGTACATCATTGCCGTTACTGATAATCCAGAATTAGCACCTCAGAATTAGCATCAGTACATTTACGGAAACGATGTTTACGCTTCTTCATAAGGGCGTGAACTGAATTTTTGTTGTCTGATGCTGGCCGTGCTAAGCCATGGATTAACCTCAAATCTTCTTTCATGCCCTTTTCTAAAATTTGGAGAAGGGCATTTTTACTAGGTCTTGCAATATTTATCATGAGAGCAAAACCTTTTATTAAGTGGGTTGGGGGTAAATCACAACTTATAGAACAATTGGATGCTCAGTTACCTACAGATTTTGGTGATTGGGAAAATGTTACCTACATCGAGCCTTTTGTGGGTGGAGGGGCGATGCTTTTCTATATGCTTCAGCGCTATCACAATATTCAGCATGCTGTCATTAATGATATTAATCCTGACCTTGTCTGCTGTTATAAGACGGTTCGTGACCAAGTGGAAATGCTTATCGAATCGCTTCGAAATTATGAACAATTATATTTAGCGTTGCAGACGGAAGAGGATCGAAAAGATTTTTATATGTCTGCTCGTAGTCGCTATAATGAGAAGAGTTTGGATTCGATAGAAAACACCACTTTGTTTTTCTTCCTTAATCGTACCTGTTTCAATGGTTTGTATAGAGTTAATAAGAGTGGACTTTTCAATGTGCCATTCGGGAAGTATGCTAATCCAACCATATGCGACCCTGATACGCTTCGTTTGGATAGTGAGTTGTTGCAACGAGTTGAGATTGCGAATGGTGATTTTGCAGAAACTTTTCAATATGCGCAAGGCAATACTCTTTTCTATTTTGACCCTCCATATCGTCCTTTAAGTGATACTTCAAGTTTTAATGACTATACAAAGGAGGCTTTTAATGATAAAGCGCAGATACGACTGAAAGAGTATTGTGATCGTATTCATGCTGCTGGTTATCATTTTATGCTCAGTAACTCGGATTGTAAAGGGAAGAATGAAGCAGATAACTTCTTTGATATATTGTATGAAGCATATCATATAGAGCGTGTATGGGCTTCGCGTAATATTAATGCTATTGCATCGAAACGGGGTAAACTCACAGAAATACTTGTTCGTAACTATTAAAAATATGGAGAAAGATTTCAATAAATTCATGTCTCAACTTCAAGAGACAAATCAAACACTTGACTTTTTCTGTGATTTCGATAAAATCGCAAAGAATGTAGAGGATATAAAACTCAGTTTATGCATACTTAATAGCCTTTTAGGAGCGGCGGATATGCGTAAGGCAGTTGAAACAATATGGAAGCGAGATAAAAGTGCATTTAATGTTATGGATATCCTTATTGCTGTTCGCAGTGAAGGTCATAAAAAGGTGTTAAACTCATTAGGAGAATGCGTAGTTATAGACTCATTGTTCAAGTCTGTGGATGGGGTAATGGAGTATCTTGACAATACAGGTCTTACTGAAATTTTCCAGCAAAATAAGATAAAAGATTTGGTGGACTATGTATTTGGTATAGAGACTGGATTGGATTCAAATGCCAGGAAGAATCGAAGCGGTCATGTAATGGAAGGTGTGGTGGCTCGTATATTTGAAGAAGCGGAGGTTGAGTATCGTCAAGAAGTCTATTCAAGAGAATGGCCTTCCGTCTCAAAGGCATTGGGTAGTGATGAGAAGCGTTTTGATTTTGTCGTGAAAACAAAGTCTAAGACTTATCTTATGGAGGTAAATTTCTATAGTGGAGGGGGCTCAAAACTGAATGAAGTGGCACGTTCCTATTCTGATATTGCGCCTAAGATCAACAATGTTCAAGGCTTTGAGTTCGTATGGATTACTGATGGTGTTGGTTGGAAGAGTGCACGGAATAAGCTACAAGAGGCGTATAACATTATACCAAGTATTTATAATCTGACTGACATTGTTGATTTTGTCAAAATGATAAAAAACGAATAACCTCAAATTATGATTGAAGCCTACTATAAATCATCCAACAATGATTTTCTTCTTGCTTATGGAGATACATTCCAATTATTGAAGAATTTCTCTTTCAAGTTTGATATGATATTTGCAGACCCTCCATATTTCCTTTCCAATGGAGGTATTAGTCTTCAAAGTGGCAAGGTTGTGTGTGTGAATAAAGGAGATTGGGATAAGGGAAAAACTCCGGAAGAAATGAACGAATTCAACCTGGAGTGGCTTCGTTTGTGTCGAGATAAATTAAAGGATAATGGTACTATATGGGTTTCTGGTACTTACCATAATATTTTTTCAGTAGCAAATTGTCTTACAAAACTCGGATATAAGATTCTTAATGTAATAACATGGCAGAAAACTAATCCTCCAATTAATATATCGTGTCGTTTTTTTACCTATTCAACAGAATTTATTGTTTGGGCAAGAAAAAATCAGAAAGTATCTCATAAGTATAATTATGAATTGATGAAACGATTAAATGATAACAAACAAATGACAGATGTTTGGCGTCTCCCTGCTATTGGACGTTGGGAAAAGTCATGTGGCAAACACCCCACACAAAAGCCTCTTTCGTTATTGACTCGTATCATTTTGGCCTGCACTGATAAGGGAGATTGGATTTTTGATCCTTTTAGTGGTAGTTCAACTACTGGAATAGCTGCAAACTTGTGCAATAGGAAATTTGCAGGAATAGAACAATCTGAAGAGTTTTGTGCTATGAGCAAAGCCAGAAGGGAAGAGATTGAGGATGTTAGACAAAGAATGAATCTAATGCATCATATTGTTGACTTTAAAACTTTGGAAGCAAATAAGCAATTCAGTTTGTTTGACGATGTGAATGGTAATACGTCATGTGAGGGTGACTATGGCCTGTATGGAGACCTTCCCTTTGATACGAAACCAGAGTAGTGTCCTGGAAGCGGCCTCCCTCTTAACCTCGTCTTTAAACAAAAAAAGCGAAACAGTCTCCCGTTTCGCCTTTATTTTTATGGCTGTTTCGTCTTTATTTTTCTTTCCAGTCACCATTGTCCTTGATGAGTTGGATGAGTTTTTCGACGGCTTCGCTTTCTGGAACTAACTTCTCTACGCAAGTTTGACCTTTGTAGAGGTTTACTTTGCCTTTCGCTGAGCCTACATATCCGTAATCGGCGTCGGCCATTTCGCCTGGTCCGTTTACGATGCAGCCCATAATGCCGATTTTAAGCCCCTTTAGATGCGATGTCTTGGCTTTTATGTCGGCTATGGTACTCTGCATATTGTAGAGGGTTCGACCGCAACTTGGACAGGAAATGTACTCCGTCTTGCTGACTCTTGCTCTTGCTGCCTGCAAAATGCCGAATGCGATGGAGAGCGTCTTTGCGTGTTCGATGTTTGGATTTTCAATCCAAAGTCCGTCGCCCAAACCGTCAATGAAGAACATGCCGGCGTCTGCGCCTGCCATGATTTGTAACTTCTGGTTGTCCTTCTCTTCGTAACTGCGTTTGATGACAACTGGATTTTTGATGCCTTTGCTTAAAAGAAGGTGGAAGAATGCCTTCTGCTCTCCGACACCATTGATGTGGTTGGTCTCGATGATGAAAACGCATTGGTCGTCGATGAGTTGAAGCAACTTGTCGTCTGCCTCCGAATAGTTGATCTGGAGAAATTTGACGTTGCATGAGACCTCTTTTATCTTTTCAGCATTTTGTGCGGAAAAGAGAGGGTAGGTCTCTTCTTTGCCATCCCATGCCTCAAATCTTAGAATGCTGCGTATTCCTTGCTTCGCTTGGCCGTCTGCGCAATAAACGTAGTCGGCTACCAGTCCTTGGTGCGCTTCCGCTTGGTTGGCTATGACGATGGGCAGTTTTAAGCCTCCGATATTTTCAATGCAGAGGGTCTCCCTTTTGCGATAAACGAATGGGTTGACTTTTTGGCTGTCTTTGCCGTTGATGTGAGGGTGGTTGGCTCTTTGTGTTACGTATTGAGCCAAGAATTGGGCCACTGGAATTTCGCATTCGGGTGCTTCGCTCAATGAAACACGAATCGTGTCGCCAATGCCGTCGTTAAGCAACGCACCGATACCTACGGCTGATTTGATTCGGCCGTCTTCTCCGTCTCCTGCTTCTGTTACGCCAAGGTGTAGCGGGAAGTTCATTCCCTCTTCTTTCATCGTGGCTGCCAATAGGCGAACGGTCTGCACCATGATGACGGTGTTAGACGCTTTGATGGAGATGACGATGTTGGAGAAGTTCTCCTCGCGACAGATGCGGAGAAACTCCATGCACGACTCCACCATGCCTTGGGATGTGTCGCCGTAACGGCTGAGAATGCGGTCGGAGAGAGAACCGTGGTTTACGCCTATACGGATAGCCGTTTTGTTCTCTTTGCAGATGTTGAGAAACGGAATGAGTCGAGTGCGGATCTTTTCAATCTCTTGTTGATATTCTTCGTCTGTATATTCAAATCTTTTGTTGGTGTGTACGCTGTCAACAAAGTTGCCTGGGTTGATGCGGACTTTCTCCACGTGTTGGGCGGCAACGTCGGCTGCGTTGGGGTTGAAGTGGATGTCGGCCACTAATGGGGTGGTGAATCCTTTGGCATGAAGTCCGCTGTGGATTTCCTTCAAATTGGTCGCCTCTTTCACACCTTGGGCGGTGAAGCGGACTAATTCGCCACCTGCCTCGATGATGCGGATGCTTTGTTCGATGCTGGGTTCCGTATCGTTGGTGTTGGTATTGGCCATTGATTGGATGCGGATAGGAGCGTCGCTGCCTAATGTGAGGGCACCGATGAAAACTTTGCTTGAGTTTCTACGCTTGTAGTTGAAAAGTGCATCCGCCGATTCGTCCTGCAGATGCGTCTTATATGTTTCTATTCCCATGTCAGTATTTGTTTTCACAAATATACAAATTGGTGTTGTATTAGTTTAAATGCGGACATAAAAAAAAGGTCGCCGTTAAGCGACCTTTTTTATGATTGATTAGGTTGTTAAGCCTCTTGAGCAGGAGCAACTGCCTTCTTCTCTCTCTTAGACAAGATGTCATAAGCGATAGGTGCAGCCACACAGATTGTAGAGTATGTACCCTCGATAACACCGATCAAGATAGCGAAGATGAAACCTCTGATTGTCTCGCCACCGAACAAGAAGATGATGACCAATACCACGAATGTACTCATTGATGTACTGAAGGTACGGCTCAAAGTAGAGCAGAGTGAGTGGTTGATAACATCCTTGGTGTCCATTGTTGGATGCAAGTTTCTGTTCTCACGGATACGGTCGAAGATGACCACAGTATCGTTGATTGAGTAACCGATGACAGTCAAGATGGCTGCGATGAACGATTGGTCAATCTCCAATGAGAATGGCATGATTGCGTAAAGCAATGAGTAGCATCCGAGGATGAACACAGTATCGTGAGCCAAAGCGGCAACGGCACCTGCACTAAATGCAATGTTTCTGAATCGAATGAAGATGTAGAGAGCGATTACGATAAGCGCAAAGACTACTGCGTAATATGCAGACTCCTTGATGTCGTCGGCCATTGTAGGACCTACCTTTTGTGAACTTTGAATACCGAATGTCTCAGTGTGGTCGCCAGCGGCAACTGCGGTTCCGTTTTCGATAGCGAAACGGTTAGAGAACATATCCAAAGAGATGTCGTGCTTGTACATAGACTTCAAGTTCTCGTACAAAATGCTTTCGATTTCAGCATCAACATCCTTGCTCTCGTCTTCGATCTTGTAGTTTGTAGAGATACGTACTTGGTTAGCGTCACCGATGGTGATGACCGATGCGTGGTCTTCGCCAAACTTACCGTTCAATTTCTCAGCGATCTCAGAAGTGTTAACAGCCTCTTCGAAGCGAACGATGTAGTTACGTCCACCACTGAAGTCGATGCCTTGCTTCAAACCGTTAGTCGTCAAAGAGACGATAGAGATGAGCATGAATGCTGCAGAAACGATGTAGAAGAGCTTTCTCTTTCCAATGAAATCGATCTTGATGTTCTGGAACAAGTTCTTTGTTACACTTGTTGTGAAAGTCAAGTCTTGGCACTTGTCCTTATCCATCAACCATGAGAAGATGAGGCGAGTGATAAAGATAGCGGTGAAGAATGAACAGATGATACCGATGATCAATGTGGTGGCAAATCCACGGATAGGACCTGTACCGAACATGAACAAGATGATACCAGTGAGGATAGTAGTGACGTTAGAGTCGATGATGGCGCTTGAAGCATTGCTGTAACCATCTGTGATGGCTTGCTTAAGAGCCTTGCCGCTCTTCAACTCCTCGCGGATACGCTCGAATATCAATACGTTTGCATCGACGGCCATACCCAAAGTGAGGACGATACCAGCGATACCAGGCAAGGTCAAAACGGCCTTGTAGGAAGCAAGCACACCGAAGATGAAGAATACGTTGGCCAAAAGTGCAAAGTCTGCGATCAAACCAGGAACAAGTCCGTAGTAGAGGATCATGTAGAGAAGCACTACGCAGAATGCTGCGATGAAGGAGATGAGACCGTTGTTGATAGCCTCTTGACCCAAAGATGGACCAACAACGTCCTCTTGGATGATTCTTGCAGGAGCAGGCATCTTACCAGACTTCAAGATGTTGGCCAAGTCCTTTGCCTCCTCTACCGTGAAGTTACCTGTGATTTCAGAGCGTCCACCCGTAATCTCAGTGTTTACACGAGGGTAAGAACATACATAACCGTCCAATACGATGGCGATTTGTCTGTTGATATTGTCTCTTGTTAGACGAGCCCAAGCCTTAGCACCTTCTGGGTTCATCTCCATGTTTACGTTTGCATAAGCTGAGTTTTGGCTGAAGTCAGCCTTCGCCTCAGTGATGACGCTACCTGTCAAAGGAGCCTTGCCGTCTCTACGCTTTGATTGGAGAGCAACCAATTCGAAGATGTTCTCGCCTTTTCCGATACCCTTTGATGTCCAAGTAGGGTAGATGTTAGAAGGGAAGATGTTCTTCTCTTTAGCCATGCGGAAGTATTTGGCGATCTTAGCCGTATCCTTAGCCTCGGCTCTACCGATTGTAGCACCTGGGTAAGGGTTGCCTTGAGGGTCAGCATTCATAGAAAGAATGGCATAGAGCGGATATTGCTTTGCGTAAGCCGCTGCGTCAGCGCTTTTTGCCGTTGTGTCTTGCTCAGAAATCTTTGCAAGCAGGCTGTCGGTAGCGTTGGCAGCAACCTCTTCCTTCGCTTTTGTTTCTTCCTTCTCTTGCGTTGATGACAAAGCCACATACTCTCTTGCCATGTTGTTTACTGCAGCGACGCTGGCGATAATCTCGCTCAACTCGGCAGTTTCCCAGAACTCGAGGTTTGCAGAACCTTGAAGCAACTTACGAACACGCTCTGGCTCTTTGATACCTGGCATCTCAATCAAGATACGACCGGCGATTTCCAATTGTTGGATGTTGGGTTGTACGACACCGAAACGGTCGATACGAGAACGCAACACATTGAATGAATTGTCAACTGCACTCTTTACCTCTCCCTTGAGAACGGCAACTACCTCAGCGTCAGTTTTTGAACCATCGACAAGGTCCTTCAACTCAAGAGTGGAGAATACAGAGTTCAATGGCGCACCTGTTTTTGCGAATGCCTCGGCAAAGAGGTCAACGAAATCAGCTTGCTTGCTCTTTTGCATCTCCTTTGCGTCAGCAATTGCCTTTACAAAGTTCGGATTTGATGCTTGAGATCCAGCCAATGATTTGAGAACGTCAGGAACGGATACTTCCATAACGACGTTCATTCCACCCTTCAAGTCGAGACCAAGGTTCAACTCTTGCTCACGACACTCTTTCAACGTGTACCCTAACCATACCTTCTCTCCGGCAAGGGAGTCGAGGTAGCCGCTTTGCTTATCTAAATCGTTAGCATATAATTCCTCAGCCTTGTTGTTGTAGTGGCTGGTAACCATGCTAAATGATAGATAAAAAAGACACACTAAGGTAAGTAGTACAGAAAACAACTTAACAATTCCTTTGTTTTGCATTTCTTTGTTACTTTATTAATGAAATCTTTTTGTTATAATTCTTTAATATTTATTCAAGCCGCAAATATAGGCATTTTTTTGATATATGCCATCCTTTGCAATAATCTTTTTAAACGATGTGTTTTTGTGGAGTCTAAGGCTCGCATCCTGTTCATTCGAGGATTAACTCGTTGATTTCTGCATTGCTGCATTGTATTAAATCGTTGGGTGAGGCCTTTATTTGCAACCCTCTTTGCCCTGCGCTTACAAATATATAATCGTAGTCGGTTGCCGTTTTGTGGAAATAGGTGGGGTAATTCTTCTTCATCCCTAATGGGGAACATCCGCCTCTGATATATCCCGTCAATCCTAAAATCTCTTTCATCGGCACCAAGTCACAGTTTTTGTTGCCCGAAACTTTCGCCGCAAGTTTTAGGTCCACTTCCTCTCCGCCGGGTATGACGCAGACGAATATGCCTGTTTTGTTCCCTCGCAAGACGAGCGTTTTGAATACCCTTTCGATGGGTTGCCCCAGTTGGGCTGCAACATGGACGGCACTCAAGTCGCTTTCGTCCACTTCGTATGGAATTAATTCGTATGCGACCTTCTTGCTGTCGAGAATTCTTGCCGCATTGGTCTTGTTGATTTTCGTGGCTGACATTTTTTTTATCGTTTTTTTATTTTATAATCAATTCTTGCCCTAATGTAAGGGTGTTGTCTTTCAAGTTGTTCCACTTCTTTATCTCTTCGACGCTGCATCCATATCGTTTGGATATGTTGTAGAGTGTGTCTCCTTTCGAGATGGTGTGTGTGCGTGGCTTGCTCTCCTTCTGTTTCTTCGGCTCTTCTTTTTGAACGGGGTTCGTCTCGGCCTTTTCGGAAAGTTCCTTCTTTGATTCTTTCATCTCTTTTTTGAAGTGTTTCCGTGCCTTCCGAATGTCTCTGTCGCTTGTGATTCGTCTGGCCTTTTTGTATCTCTTTTTGAAATACTTGGTCTCACTGTCTTCAATCATGATTCCTCGTGATGTGGAGGCATGGATGAAGTCGTACTTCTTTCCTCCTCTTTTTCGGTAAACGATTCCGACGTGGCCGACGCCGCGCCCTTTGGACCCTTTGAAGAAGACAAGGTCGCCTTCCTTCAAATGTCTTCTGAATCGAATTTTCTTCCCTTGCTTGGGTTGGTCTTTGGACGAACGGTTGAGGGAGATGCCTAATCGCTTGTAGCAGTAGCGGGTAAAACCGGAACAGTCGAAGGCGTTGGGACCTTCTGCTCCGTGACGATAGGGCTTGCCTTGTTGCTTGGCGGCAAACTGCAACATCTCTTCAATGGATTCGAACTCGGGTGCCGAAGTGATTTCTTCTTTGCCTCCTGCTTGGATGGTCCATTGGCAAAAGAGTAGTAAGGCGATGAATATTAGTCGTTTTGCTTTCATTTCTGTTTGCTGTTGTTCCAAATTTGAGTTTCGTTTTTGTTGGGTTTCGGCACTTTGACGGAGAACCAGCGGTAAACGGGCGTGTCAAGACCGATGCTGTGCATATAGTTATAGGTGGCGAGGTTGAGACCGTCGCCAATAGCCTCTATGTCGTAATCGAGTTTCTCGTCGAAATCTACTTCGTTGTTGGCAAAGGGGTTCTTCTCTTCGGTGATACGTTTGACGTTGAACTTCTCAGGGTTTTTCCCGGATGGGCTGTGCTCCGTCATGGCATATCTGTGCCAGAAGGCCGATTGAATCAACCCTTCGTTGAAGAGTTGGCGGACTACATCGAGTGCGTTGATCGTCTCCTGCAAGGTCTCGGTTGGGAACCCGTACATGAGGTATGTATGGACCATAATGCCGGATTGCGTGAAATGGCGGGCGGCACTTGCGGCTTGCTGGATGCTGACGCCTTTGTTCATTAGTTTTAGAAGACGGTCGGACGCCACTTCCAATCCACCAGAAACGGCAACGCAGCCGGCGTCGGAAAGTAAGTCGCACAACTCTTGGGTGTAAGACTTCTCAAAACGTACGTTGCCCCAGAAACTCACGACCAATTTTCTGCGGATGATCTCTTCGGCCACCTCTTTCAATAGTTTAGGAGGAAGTGCCTCGTCGGTAAAGTGGAACCCGGTCTCTCCTGTTTGGGCAATGATGCTCTCCATTCGATCGACAACCAGTGCGGCCTTGGGTGCGTCATAGCGACAGATGTAGTCGATGGTCGTGTCGCAGAAAGCGCATTTGGCCCAATAGCAACCGTGAGCCATGACCATTTTGTTCCATTTCCCGCAACTCCATAGCTTGTGCATCGGATTGACCATGTCTGTCATGGACAAATACAAGTCCATTTTTAAACCGCTAAAGTCGGGCGTCCCGTTTTCTGAGAAGGATATGTTTGCGTCGTCGTTCTGACTATATACAAGTTCTCCGTTGTCTATGTAATAAGTGCGGATTAGTTCTTCTTTGGAACATTTCCCTTCTATAAATTCAGCGATTTTATGCGTCGGCAACTCTCCGTCGTCCAATGAAATGAAATCGACGTATTGGAAGATTCTTTTGTCGCTCAAGTGCCTTAGTTCTGTGTTGGGGAACCCTCCTCCCATTGTGACTTTTATGTTTGGGTGCCTCTCCTTTATATATTGTCCGCAGCGGAGGGCGGCATAGAGGCAGCCCGGAAATGGTACGGATAGCCCAACCAGTTCGGCGCCAGATTCTTGAATTTTCTCTTCAAGAAGAGCGAAGGTTTCGATGTCTATTAAGTTGGGTTTCGCGGAAATGGCCTCTTCTATGTTGTCGAATGTTGGCGCATACGAAGACAGGCTTTCGGCGTATTTGATCAAGTCGAAGTAGGGCGAAATCGTTTCTCTGATGTAATCGGCGATGTCTTCGACGAATAGCGTTGCTATGTATCGCGCTTTGTCTTCGATGCCGGACACGCCGAATGCCCATTCCATGTCGGCCATGTTGTCAAACCTCGGACCCTCTGGAAATAGCGAACGGTTGGCAATGCGAGGGGACAAAGAGTTGTCCTTTCCTTGTAGGAATCGGATGGCTGCTTCTACACAATTGATGTAGCGTTCCCTTTCGTTGAAGATGCGCATCATCTTTTTGGGGATACTACGTTTGGCCGTCTCGTCGAAGATTTTTTGCAGAAATTTTTTCGTGTAAATTCGACAAATCAGTTCTATGCCTAAGTCGGATTGGAAGACGGTATGCCCTTTGGTGTTTAGGTACCCTTTCAGCACAGTGGTGGAAGGGTAGGCCGTGTTCAACTGCGTTAAAGGCGGTATGGTTAGTAGTATCCTCATCGTTTTTGATCTTTTATCGGTTGGCTACAATTTCGCAGATGCGAATGATGACGGAAACGGCTGCTTCCATAGAGGGAACGGGTACGTATTCGAATCTGCCGTGGAAGTTATGGCCTCCAGCAAAGATGTTAGGGCATGGGAGCCCTTCGAACGAGAGACGTGCACCGTCGGTTCCTCCTCTGATGGGACTGATTTTAGGTTGTACACCACAATCTTCCATCGCTTGCTTCGCAATGTCAACGACGTGCATGACTGGCGTAATCTTCTCCAACATGTTATAATATTGGTCTTTGAGAGCCAGGTTGACAACCTCGTCCCCGTATTTTTGTTTGAGTTGCGAAGCGATGTTCTGCATCGTTTGTTTACGTTGTTCGAAGGTTGCTCTGTCATGGTCGCGGATGATGTAGTGAAGTTCACTCTTCTCCACGTTTCCTTCCATTTGGTTTAGGTGGAAGAAACCTTCTCTGCCTTCCGTTTTTTCAGGCACTTCGTCGCTTGGTAATGCTTGTGCAAATTCCATTGCGATGCTAATGGCGTTGAGCATTTTGTCTTTGGCGTAGCCGGGGTGGATGTTCCTTCCGTTGATGGTGACGGTAGCCGCGGCCGCATTAAAGTTCTCGTATTCAAGTTCACCGATTTCTCCTCCGTCCATTGTGTAGGCCCATTCTGCATTGAATGAATGGACGTCAAAATGGTCAACGCCGCAGCCAATCTCCTCATCGGCCGTGAAGGCTATTCTTATTGTGCCGTGTTTTATTTCGGGATGTGCGATTAGGTGTTCGATGGCCGTTAAAATCTCGGCCACACCGGCTTTGTCGTCGGCTCCCAAAAGGGTGGTGCCATCGGTTACTATGATGTTTTGCCCGATATATTTGTTGAGTTCGGGGAATTCTGTGGCAGAGAGCACGATGTTTTGCTCCTCATTCAAGAGAATGTCTCCTCCCGTATGGAGGACGGTGCGGGCCTTTATGTTTTCGCCGGAAGCGTCGGGGCTGGTGTCGATATGGGCGATGAAGCCGATGTTAGGGATCGCTTTGTCTGTGTTGGCCGGAAGTTCGGCCGTGATGTAACCTTGTTCGGTATGGTCGCACACTTGACTAAGTCCCATCTCCCTCAATTCTTCCAAAAGCACTTTGAAGAAAACGGTTTGCTCTGGCGAAGAAGGTGTCAGTCCTGAGTTCTCGTCAGAGGTGGTCTTGTATTGTATGTATCTGTAAAAACGGTCGTCTACTCTTTCCATGGCTGTTTTTGATGTTTTGAAAAGGGCATAACGCCCATTCAAAGGTACGATAAAAAAGAGAAATTGGGAAAAGAAATTTTTGCGAAACAGTTTCTTGGATTTTGTTCGCAGGGAGATTCGAGTGACTAATAGGGCAAATGATGAGCAATTTTTGAATAAAAACAAAACGGCAAATAAAAAATGCCTACCTTTGTCGCTTGTTTTCTGCAGGTCTTTTCGGTCTTGGAGAAGAAAGAAAGTGTTGAAATGTAAATGGTTTAAAATCAATAAAATGAAAGGCTTATACACAATTTTGCTTTTAATCGGGTCCAATATCTTTATGACGTTGGCATGGTATGGACATTTGAAGTTGCAACAGGCTAAGATAAGTGATTCGTGGCCGTTGATTCTTGTGATTGTTTTTTCGTGGGCTATTGCATTGTTCGAATATTCGTTGCAGGTACCTGCCAATCGAATTGGATTCGAAGAGAATGGTGGCCCCTTCTCGTTGGTGCAACTTAAGGTGATTCAAGAGGTCATCTCGTTGATTATCTTTGCTGTCGTCGCAATGGTGATGTTTCAGGGTGTGGAATTGAAGTGGAACCATATCGCGGCATTCGGATGTTTGGTGATGGCGGTCTATTTTGTCTTTATGAAGTAAGCGATGGAGGCAAAAAGGATAGAAGAATTGAATAGAGAGCAGTTGCTGGAACTGTTGCAAATCTATTCTAAAAATATGTTGGCGCTTGATGGCGTTTGGTTTCAGTCTGTTGAGTCGGCATTGGGTATGGAGGCAGCAATGGAGCACGACCGGAATGCTTGGCGTCGTTATACGGTTTCTGAGGCGAGACGAATAAAGGCATTCTTGCAGTTGCCCGAAAGGGCAGGCGTGGAAGGGTTGAAAAGAGCTTTGTCTTTCCGTTTTTATGCTGCGTTGAATGGCGATGAATTTATTGAAGAGGACAATGTGCTGATATATAGAACGATTTCGTGCCGTGTGCAGGACGCACGAAAGCGAAAAGGTATGCCTTTACATCCTTGTAAATCGGTCGGTATATTGGAGTACGGATATTTTGCCAAGGAGATAGATGACCGTTTTGAATGCGAAGCGTTGAGTTGTTTCCCCGATGTGACGGATGACACTTGCGCGTGTTCCTGGAAATTTACGTTGAAACAATCGTAGGGGCGGGCACAAGGCTCGCCCCTACTACCGTTTCGTGATTACTTGGTCAGCAAGTATGCTTTGAAAGTTTCGAAATCCTTAGGAAGTTCGATGCTTTGCTTCTCTCCCTTCATGAACTCTTGCAATTTTTGAGGAATGCTGACAGGCTCGTTGATGATGCCTTCTACCGTGTCTTTGAATTTGGCAGGGTGGGCAGTCTCCAAGAATACGCCGACCTCATTCTCCTTCAATTGCTCGCACAATGCACGGTAGCCCACTGCACCGTGAGGATCCAATAGGTACTTGTGCTTCTTGTAGCAGTCGTTGAGTGTCTCCTTGATTTGCTCGTCGGTGTAAGTGCATCCTGAAATTTCGCTTGAAATCTCTTTGTGAGACTTGCCGTAGAGGTCGAGGATGCGGGCAAAGTTGCTTGGGTCGCCCACGTCCATGGCGTTGGCGATGGTTTGAACCGATGGCTTAGGCGAATAAACGCCTGTTTGGAGATAGTTGAAGAAAATGTCGTTCTTGTTGTTGGCGGCTATGAAGCGGCTAACGGGCATGCCCATACGTTTGCCGAACAAGCCTGCGGTGATGTTTCCGAAATTTCCGGACGGAACGCAGATGACGATGTTGTCCTTTTTGCCCATTTTGTGGAGTTGAGCAACGGCGTAGAAGTAATAGAACGCCTGAGGAAGGAATCGGGCCACATTGATGGAGTTGGCCGATGTGAGTTTCATGTGCTTGTTCAAGTCGGCATCCATGAAGGCAGACTTAACGAGTGCTTGACAATCGTCGAATACACCGTCGATCTCCAATGCCGTGATGTTTTGGCCAAGCGTTGTGAACTGACACTCTTGGATAGGGCTGACTTTGCCTTTAGGGTAGAGTACGAACACGCGGATGCCTTTGACACCCAAGAATCCGTTGGCAACGGCAGAACCGGTGTCTCCAGAAGTGGCAACGAGTACGTTCACCTCTTCTTTGCCTTCTTTGGCAATGAAGTAGCCCAACAATCTTGACATGAAACGGGCGCCGACGTCCTTGAATGCCAATGTCGGACCGTGGTACAACTCAAGGCTGTAGATGTTGTCGTTGACGTGGACAAGAGGAACGTCGAAGTTCAAAGTGTCATAAACGATTTTTTTGAGAGATTCAGCGTCCACATCTTCACCAAAGAATGCGTCTGCTACCGTGTAGGCGATCTCTTGGAAGGACATGTCCTTCATTTTCTCGAAGAAAGAACTTGGCAATTGCTTGATGACTTCAGGCATGAATAGACCTTTGTCGGAAGCCAATCCTTTAACGACGGCTTCTTGCAACGTCGCCTTGTCTGCTTTCCCGTTGGTGCTGTAATATTTCATTGTCTTATTTGTTTGTTTCTTTTTTTTGTTCCTGACCTTTTTTGTGAAAATCAGGTGTGGTTGCATTTCATTCTGCAAAAATAATAAAAAAACTCCATGCTTTTTGTTTGAATAGAAGAAGATTGAGGGTAAATTAAGAGGATGAAAATAAAAAAGGATGATTTTTCCTTTGATTGCAAAATTGCAAAGATTAAATTTCGACAAACAGTTTTTTTTCTTTATTTTTGTCGAAATTAAGTGTATTCGTGTGGTTTTTGAACTTGATTGCCGAAAGATACGGAAAAATTCGAAGACTATATGAGACGGCGAGAGGTTTAGGATGCGTTTCTTTCCCTCTTGGACGGAGTTAAGAACAATAAGAAACAGATAGCAGATTAAAATAGACATGGAATCGTTGGTGCAATTTTGCTTGGAGAATCTCAACTACTGGTGGGTGGCTTTTTTTATGATGATAGAGAGTTCATTCGTCCCTTTCCCTTCAGAAGTGGTGGTTCCTCCGGCTGCGTATAAGGCTGCAGGCGGTGAGTTGAATGTCTTTTTAGTGGTTCTTTCTGCAACGGCAGGTGCAACGGTCGGCGCGATAATCAATTATTTGTTGGCTTATTTCTTGGGTCGTCCGTTCGTTTATGCTTTTGTAAACAGTCGTTTGGGCCGAATATGCTTGCTGGACCAAAAGAAGATGGAGGTGGCCGAGAAGTATTTTGCTGATCACGGTGCGCTTTCCACTTTGGTAGGGCGTTTGATGCCTGCCGTCCGTCAGTTGATTTCTATCCCTGCGGGCCTTTTCAAGATGAACTTCTTGATGTTTTTGCTTTATACGGCGATAGGTGCAGGACTGTGGAATTCGGTTTTGGCGGCGATAGGATATTCTCTTCATTCTGTCATTCCGCAAGAGGAGTTGCTGGATAAGGTGAGGGAGTATAGTCATTCCATATCATTGGCGTTCCTTGCTTTGGGTGCCGTTGTGATTGGTTATCTTGTCTTTAAGGCAAAGAAGAAATGATTTAGAATTAAGGAAAATATAAAATTAGGAATATTATGAACAAATATCGTATGTTGTGCGCAGCGATGTTTATTACCGTAGGCGCTTCGCTTTTTAGTTGTACTGGTACCCAAGAGCCTGTCGGAAATACATCAGCATCTGCTTCCGTGGACAAAAGACAGGTGTCTTATATATTGGAGTCAACCACTAAGGACAGTTTCGACTTGCCTTATCCTGCAGTTGTGGGAGGTATGCCTTTGCAGGAGGCTCTCGCAGCGCGTGCGACAGGTCGCGAGTTCTCTAATAAACCGCTTTCAGATCAACAGATTTCAGACATTTTGTGGTCTGCCAATGGCGTGAATCGTAAAGAGTCGCTTATGCGTACGGCTCCTTCTGCTCGTAATTTCCAAGAGATAGACATCTATCTTTTCGTGAAGTCGGGTATCTATAAATATGATGCAGTAAGAAATTATTTGTTCTTGGTGAAGGCAGGCGACCACCGAAGAGAGGCGGGTAATGCAGCGTTCTTCAAGACGGCTCCGGTCGCTTTGGTTTATGCAGCCGATTTTGAGAGAATGGAGTATGACCAGGCAGCAAAAGATTTTTATTCTGCTACAGATGTCGGCTTCGTTAGTCAAAATGTTTATTTGTACTGTGCTTCAAATAAATTGTCAACATGCGTTTGCGGATATATTGACCGCGAGTCGTTGCGTCTTCGTGTTGGAGCTTTGAATGGAAAGGTTCTTTTGACGCAGGCTATCGGTTACCCTGTAGGTGCGGAATGATGAGTTTGAACGAGAAAATGTTTTTAAATTATTACATATTTATATAGAATGAATTTTAGAAATTGTCTTTTGCTTATTTTTGGTGTGCTTATATTTGCGTCATGTGGGTCTAGTAAGAAGATTGCATATTTGCAGGACGCTGAGACTTTTCAAGACACGACGTCGCATGAGTTGTATGATGCTCGCATAAAGCCCAAGGATTTGTTGACGATTACCGTCAGCACTTTTGACCGTGATGTGGCTATGCCTTTTAATCTTTTGATGCCTCGACTTTCTGCTAAAAACGATTTGTCTTTGACTTCTACACCGGTGTTGCAGACTTATTTGGTGGATAACGATGGCTATATTGATTTCCCTGTTTTGGGAAAGATCGTAGTAGGAGGCATGACAAAGTGCGAAGTCGAGTCTATGCTGAAGATGAAATTGAAGGATTACATCAAGGAAGAGCCTTTGGTCAATGTAAGAATGGTCAATTATAAAATCACAGTTTTGGGAGAGGTGGCTCGCCCAAGTACCTTCACGGTGGCTAACGAAAAAATTAATATATACGAGGCGTTGGCAATGGCTGGAGATATGACCATATACGGTAAGCGTGAAAATGTTAAGTTGATAAGGGAGGAACCTAACGGAGGAAGAACAATTGTCGTTTTGGATTTGAGGGATAAGAATTTGATGGCTTCTCCATATTTTTATCTACAACAGAACGATGTGATTTATGTTGAACCTAATAAGGCGAAAGCGAGAAACAGTAGTTACAGTTCGACGTTCTCTTTGTGGTTCACGGCAACTTCTGTCCTTATTTCTTTGACGAGTTTGATTGTGACAATAAAAAGAACAAATTGATATTTAAAGGAGCTTCCGTAAAGGGTCCCCGATTTCTAATGTTAAATATATAGGCGCTGTCTGAAGTCTTTTGCGCACTTTTGAAATTTTGTCGTCCTCTTGATGATTCTTCGATTGGTCTCAGTCTCCGCACTGCTTCTCCTTTTTTAAGACATCAATCTGATTGGCAACCGCTTCAAAATCTTGGCAAAGTGAATTTTGGAAGCCCCTTAAAATAATTTGGTATGGCTGATTTTTCAAAGCAAAATGTGCAGGTCGTCAATAATAATGACGAACTCGATATAAAGGAGCTATTGCTTAAATATATCGTTTATTGGAAATGGTTCGTTATTTCTGTCGTCCTTTGTCTTGTTGGAGCGTTCCTCTATCTTAAGACCGTAATGCCAGTTTATAATGTCGCCTCTTCCATCATGATAAAAGATGAGTCGAAAGGTGGTTCTATTGCTTCTGAGTTGACGTTGATGAAAGGCGTTGACTTGATGGGAAATAGTATGACGGAGAACGAGATGGAGGTGCTTATGTCTAAATCGTTGGTCCGTGATGTTGTGAAAGCAATCAATGGTAACATCATCTATATAATGGAAGGAATGATGTCTAAACGTGATGTCTATGACCAATCTCCAATTGTTTTTGACCAAACACAGTTCCGTGCTGATGAATTAGGTGGTGGCTATCTGTTTGAATTGACGGCCATCGATTCATTGTCCTTTGATATGAAAATGGTCTCTATGGGTGAGGTCGTGAAGGAGGAAAAGGTGACGTCGCTGCCTTACGTTGTTGAAACGGATCAAGGTAAATTGACGTTGAACCTTCGTGAAGGTCATTCTTTGGGAGAATTTAAGAAGTTGGATGTCACGGTGGCCAATCCAATCGCTATGGCGCGTTCGTTCTTGGGTAAACTCTCTGTCGCTCCAGCCAGCAAGATATCAGCGGTGTTGAAATTGTCCATAAAGGAGACGAATCCTAAGCGTGGTGTCGATTTCTTGGACAAGTTGGTCGAGTTGTACAACTTGAATGCCATCGAAGACAAGAATAAGGTGGCGATGAACACGGCTATTTTCATAGAGGAAAGAATAAAAATCATTAGCAAGGAGTTGGGCTCTTCTGAGCGTGCAATTGAAAATTATAAGAAACGTGAGGGTTTGACCGATATCTCTTCTAATGCAAGCCTCTTTATGCATGAGGGAACCAATTATGAGAGAAAGCAGGTGGAAAACGAAACGCAGTTGAAGTTGATTCGTTTCTTGCGTGAATATATGAGTGAGGAGAATAAGGTGCTTCCTACGAATATCGGAATTACCGATGCCGCTTTGTTGTCGCAAATTGGCAAGTATAACGAGTTGCTTTTGGACAGAAACCGTTTGCTTCGCACGACTTCCGATAATAACCCTGTCGTGTTGAGCCAAAATGCGATGATCGAGGCTTTGCACGAAAACATTCAAACTTTGATTGCCAATTTGGAAGATGGTATTCTTATCGCTCAGAAGGATTTGGATAAGCAGACACAAAAATATAAGGAACAAGTCGGTAATGTCCCTACCCAGGAGCGCCGATATATAGAGATCGACCGTCAACGTCAAATCCAATCCTCGTTGTTCTTGATCCTTTTGCAGAAAAGGGAAGAGAATGCGTTGGCGATGGCTGCAACGACAAACAAGGCTAAGATTATAGATGAGTCGTTGGCCGATCCTTTCCCAATTGCCCCAAAGACAAAGATAATTTATTTGGTGGCTTTGATTTTGGGTCTTGCAATACCAGTGGCAATACTTTATATTAGAGAGATGTTTAATGTGACATTCTCTTCAAGTGCCGACTTGGAACGTATGAGATTGACCTCTTTACCGGTCTTGGCGGAGTTGCCTGATTTCAAAAAACTGAAGAATGTGAGGGAGGAGGACCAACGGGAGGCATTCCGATTGTTGCGTACAAACGTGCGTTTCATGTTGGATGAAAATCGTAAAGTCGTTCTGATTACCTCTTCTATTTTTGGTGAGGGTAAAACTTTCGTCTCGTCTAATCTTGCCCTTAGTTTCTCTATGTTGGGTAAGAAGACATTGCTGGTAGGAGGTGACTTGCGTAATCCTCGTTTGGGAGAAATTTTCAAGAAGACGAAGGAAGAGGGCTTGTCCTCTTATTTGTCAGGCGGAGAAAAGGATATTCATGCATTGATTACTCATGTTGAGGACAATTCAAATTTGGATGTGTTGTTTGCTGGTCCTATACCACCAAACTCGGCTGAATTGTTGTCAAGAGATACAATGGATACGCTGATGGAGCAACTACGGTCTGAATATGATTATATCATATTTGATACGGCTCCTGTAGGTTTGGTTACAGATGCTTTGGTGCTTAGCCGCGTGGCTGATGTCACATTGTATGTGACTCGTGCTGATTATACGAACAAGCAATATTTGTCTATCGTTAATCAGTTGGCTGCAGAAGAAAAGTTCCCTAACGTGTCGTTGCTCGTCAACTCTGTTGACCAAGAGAGCAAGCGTTACGGCTATGGCCGTTACGGCTATGGCTATGGCCATTATGGAAATTATGGCTATGGTTATGGAAATTATAGCTACTCTTCGTCAGCCTCAGAAGGAAAGTAATAAAAACAGGAAGAAAGAGGTTGCCGATTCTGTTTCGGGGCTTTTTTATGTTTCAGTAATATACGCTTATGTCGCAATTTAAGAGAAATATATTGATTACAGGTGGAGCTGGTTTCATCGGCTCTCATGTGGTAAGATTGTTCGTTACGAAATACCCAGAGTACCGTATCGTCAACTTGGATAAGTTGACCTATGCTGGTAATTTGGCTAATCTGAAAGATATCGAGAACCAGCCCAATTATACTTTTGTCAAGGCTGACATCTGTGATTTTGAGTTGATGCTTGACATCTTTAAGAAATACGATATTGACGGTGTGATTCACTTGGCTGCAGAAAGCCACGTTGACCGCAGTATTCGTGACCCGTTCACGTTTGCGAAGACGAATGTGCTCGGTACGCTATCTTTGCTTCAAGCCGCAAAACTATATTGGGATGGAAACTATAAGGGAAAGCGCTTCTACCATATCTCAACAGATGAGGTCTATGGTGCGTTGGAAATGACAAACCCGGAAGGCGTTGAGCCTCCATTTACAACCAAGGCTTCCTCTGGTAAGCATCATGAGGCTTATGGTTCCGAGTTTTTCTTGGAGACGACAAAGTACAATCCTCACTCTCCATATTCGGCTTCAAAGGCTTCGTCTGACCACTTTGTCAGAGCGTTCCATGATACTTATGGTATGCCGACTATTGTCACGAATTGCTCGAACAATTATGGACCATACCAATTCCCGGAGAAATTGATTCCGTTGTTCATTAATAATATCCGTCATCGTAAGCCATTGCCGGTTTACGGAAAGGGCGAAAATGTGCGTGATTGGCTTTATGTGGTTGACCATGCTCGTGCAATTGATGTGATATTCCACAAAGGAAAGGTGGCTGAGACTTATAATATTGGTGGTTTCAATGAGTGGAAGAACATTGACATTATTAAGGTGGTGATTAACACCGTTGACCGTCTTCTCGGAAGGAAAGAGGGCGAGGATATGAACCTTATCACCTACGTTACCGATCGTTTGGGCCACGATGCTCGTTATGCAATTGACTCTCGAAAACTTCAGGCAGAATTAGGCTGGGAGCCAAGCCTTCAGTTTGAGGAAGGAATTGAGAAAACGGTTAAATGGTATCTTGATAATCAAGAGTGGATGGATAACATCACGTCGGGAGAATACGAAAAGTATTACGAAATGATGTATGATAAGCGATAAGTCATTGCCATACGTGGTTTTGACTGTTTTATTTAATGAATATTGTTCTATTCAAAAAAAGCACTTCTTTTTTTGAATAGAATGTGATATTTAACAATAGTTTTATTATATTTGTGCGTTTAAGGGAGGCATTGCGCCCCTGCATGAATGAACGAAAAAGAAAATAAAATATACACTTATGAAGATAAAACTTTTGATTTGTGCTGCAGCATTGGTTTTTGCTGGTACAAGTGCATCTGCTCAATGTAAGGGAAAGTGCAGAAATGGAAAAGGTGTTTACACATTTGAGGATGGTGAACAATATGACGGTACTTTCGTAGAGGGTAAATTCCACGGAAAGGGTACTTACAAATATAAGTCAGGTGCTAAGTATGTTGGCGAATTCAAGGAAGGAAAAAGAGAGGGTAAGGGTACTTATTCTTTCCCAACTGGAGATATCTATACAGGTGACTTCGTGGCTGGCAAGCCAGATGGCAAGGGTGTTTATACATTTGCTACAGGTGACCGTTTCGAGGGCGAATTCAAGGAAGGAAGACGTCACGGACAAGGTGTTTACATTTTCGCAAGTGGTACTAAGCAGACTGGTATTTTTGAAAATGGTATCTTGATTGAGGAAATCAGCATCGAAAGACCTAAGAAGAAATAACGGATAGGTTTATTTAACTCTATAACTCCGAATTTCAGCAATGAAGTTCGGAGTTTTTTCTTTTGAAGATGGCGCTTTTTGAACAGATGTTTTTATCTTTGTTGTGTTGTCTAAAAAAATAAACGAAGAGACTATGCTTACGAGGAAACTATTTACTTATGCTTTATGTGCTTCTCTGTTTCTCGGACTGCCTTCTTCTTGTATAGATTGGGAGGATGATCCTGAAGATACTGAAAAAGGAAACTCAAAAGAGGAAGGAGAAAATCATGGAAGCAAGAACGATGAGACTCAGAAGGGCGATGACCCAAATCAAAAAGAGGAGGATAAATCAGAGGAGAATTCGTCTAACCTTTCTCTTACTAAACAATGTGCTCAACTGATCAATGAAATCCGAAAAGATCCGCAGGCCTATGGCCGTAAGGTGGGTATCGATTTGGAGTATGTCCAACCAATGCCTGCTTTGAAGTGGAACGATATGTTGGCGTCGGTGGCGCAAAGTAAGGCGCAAGATATGGCAGACAGAAATTACTTTGACCATGTCGATTTGGAGGGCTATGGCATTAATATACGTATAAACGAGGCAGGTTATGAGTTAGAGCCCTCTTGGTATTCGTCAAAACATTTGAATTATTTTGAGTCGCTTCATGCGGGAACTAATAGTACGGATCCGGCCTATGTGGTTTATGATTTGATACTTGATAAGTCCATTTCTGATGTTGCAGAGAAAGGCCATCGAAATCATCTTTTAGGTATAACAGACTGGAATTCGTCGCTTTATGATATTGGCGTCGGACATGGTTACTCCCAGAGAAGTACCTATAAACATTATTGGTCAATTATCATAGCGAAGCATTCGTGGTGATTGACTGGCGAATATCTCGGTCCACGACAGTGTATTAGTTTGCCCTTGGAATGGACTGTCACAATTTTTGGCAAGATAAGTCGGGGCATTGCTCCGACTTTGCCAAGAAAAGTGCTTCTTCCTGTGAACCCTTATTACGCCTTCTTTTTTACGCCACGGACGGCTTCTGCCTCTAATGGGTTGTCTGGCCAGCAATGCTTCGGGTAGCGGCGGCGAAGCTCTTTTCTGACTTCGAAGTACGTGTTGGTCCAAAAACTTCGTAGGTCTTGGGTGAGTTGTACGGGCTTGAATCCAGGCGAAAGAAGTTCCATCAGGATGGGTTGTTTGCCGTCGTTTATGCAAGGCGTGTCCGTCAGCCCAAAGCACTCTTGTAGGCGAACACTGATGACAGGGGCTTCTGCTCCTTGCCGGTAATCTACTCGGATATGGCTGCCTGTGGGAACCGTAATGGTAGAAGGCGCTAAACGCTCAACCTCTTGTTGCTGTTCGTAAGTCAAAAGAGTCCAAAGGGCGCTGCAAAGGTCTATCTTCTTCATCTCGTTACTTGTCGATATTAATTGACCGTTGGACTCAAGGAAGAAGGGAAGCCAATCTTCTGCATGAGAAAAGGCAGCCTCTGTGCTCAAGTCGGGCAACTCTAATTCTGGATGCCAATGGGCGACGCAGGCTACTCTACGTTGCAGTAGGGTTACTTTGTCATTGATGTCGAACATGCTTAATGCATATTTTTGAGCGGCTTCGCAAATGACTTTTATTACCGAATGTTTGTCTATGTCGTGGATGGGTTTTGAATGGAGCAGAAGACCTCCTATTCGTTGCTCTTTGGCTGCAATGACGCCTCCTCGTTTATTGTCCCACGAAATATTCTCTCTGGGTGTACTTAAATGTATTATCTTCTCCTTGTTTAGAGGGGCGGCTAAAAACACCTTACCGCTTGAGGCATTTAATGAGGCAATTGCCATCCAATCACAAGACGAAAGTGCGTCGTTTTTAGCGACGAAAGCATTCTCTCCATTGGCCAGTCTGAAATTTCCGCATTGGTCTATAGCCATAGCAATCCGTTCGGGATAGGCAGACGCAATGAGTGTGCCTATTTTCTCGTAGTCGGGTGTTCCGTTGTCTTCTGTTATTCGAGCCAATTTGTCGTATTCTTTGGCAATACGGGCGATGCGATTCCATTTTCCTTCGGTTCTGCTCTTTCTGGCATTGCGTAACATTACTATTCGTGTGCTGATGTCAGCGTCGTTATCGCTTTCGTTTAATGGGTCTTTCTCTTCTATTAGGGCGGCGATGTCGGCAGCCAGAGCTTTTGTCGGGTCGTCTTCTGCGGAAACCAACATTTTGGAGATGCGTGGATGGCATGGAAGTGCGGCCATGGATTTGCCGAGCGAAGTGATTTTCTTGTCCGAGTCGGTTGCTCCCAATAAAGTCAATAGTTTGACGGCTTGGACAATGTTGCTTGTGGGCGGCATAGTAAGCCAAGGCAAGCGAGTGGCATCGCTTTCTCCCCAAGCGGCAATGTCTAAAATGGTAGGGGCAAGGTCGGCGGTCATTATTTCTGGCTCGCGACAATCTTCCATTCTGTGCTCGGTGGCAACAGACCAAATTCGGTAGCATACGCCTGGCGCAACACGACCTGCACGTCCTGTACGCTGAGTTGCCATATCTTTGCTAATTCGAGTGGTGACGAGGTGGCTAAGACCATTCCTCGCATCGTAAACCATGCTTCGGCATAGTCCTGAATCGACTACGATTCTTACCCCCTCGATGGTTAGAGAAGTCTCTGCAATGGATGTGGCGAGCACGACCTTGCGTTTGCCTTCGCGTGAAGGCATGATGGCACGTCTTTGATCTTGGGGAGATAGTTGACCATATAGAGGGACTACTTCCGTATCGGAGAGTGAAGTCCCTAATAGTTCTTGGCAACGTAGGATTTCCCCTTGTCCGGGAAGGAAGGCGAGAATGTCGCCGTCGTGCGCTTTGTGTGCTTTGAGAATCGTGTGGGCAACGCTCTCTGAAACATTGTCGTTGTTCGCCTCGTCTTGCGTGTGGAAGATTTCAACGGGGAACATTTTACCTTGACTCTCTATGACGGGGGCTTTCAGTTCCTCGCTGATGGAAGTGGCGTCTATCGTAGCAGACATTAGGATGATGCGAAGGTCGGGACGAACTACTTGTTGGGCTTCGCGGGTAAGTGCCAAGGCAACATCGGAAGGAAGGCTTCGTTCATGAAATTCGTCAAAGATGACGGCAGAGATGCCCTCCAACATCGGGTCGTTTACTAACATTCGAGTGAGGATCCCTTCGGTCAGAACTTCTATTCGCGTCTTTTCGGAAACTTTTTTCTCAAAACGGACACGGTAGCCTATCGTTTCGCCAACTTCTTCGTGAAGCAGTTCTGCCATTCGTTCGGCTATCTGTTTGGCGGCGATACGGCGTGGCTCCAGCATGAGAATTTCCCTCCGTTTTCCAACCCATTCATTATGGTCAAGGGGAGCAGCGTGGATTTTCCGGCTCCTGGGGCAGCCGTGATGATGAGTCTGTTTTGATTGTTTAGACTTTGGTTTACTGCCTCAGCAATATTGAGGGCGGGTAGGTGTTTGACCTTCTCGATGTCAATGTTTTTTGTTTCCGATAATGCCATAAGACTGTGTTTGTGCAAAGGTACAAAAATAGGCGGAGTTGGAAACGAAAAAGCCACCCCAACAATAAGTTGAGATGGCTTGTGCGGTTTTGCCTGTCTTTTTCAGAACATAAATCCGATGCCGGCAGAGTAAGCAGCGTTTTTGAGCGAGCGTTGCTCTTTGTCTTTGTTCAAGTTGAGAAGGCCCCATTCGGCATCTATGGTAATGTAGAATGGCATGAAGATGAACTTGGTGCCGGCTGCCAAACCGACATCCAAACTGTTGAAACGGCCGTCTGAACCGAAGAGGTCGCCGTCCGCTCCTTCTATGTCACTCTTATATTTTCCGAAGAGACCGTAGCCAGCATACGGACCGGCATTGATTCGCCAATCCATTTCTCCCTCCAGTGGAATCGAGAAACTAAGTTTTAGTGGTATCTCTACATAAATTGGATTGGTGGTTGCTCCTGTGTTCTTCTCTTTGTGACCTTTCATTGCCAACTCCAACATGGGTTGAAATGTAAGATAGTCACCTAATGGGACGTCGCAGCCGCCGGCAATTCGACCTCCGAATCGATACTCGTTGTCATTGACTGTCATGGTTGTGTAACTGACGCCACCTTCTACAAGGAATTGTATTTGTCCGAATACATTTGTCGTTAATATTCCCAGTAGGAAAAGTAATAGTAATCTTTTCTTCATTGTAATAAGTCTTTTTATTGGTTCTGTATGGGGTTGGCTTAAAAACAGGGTGCGTATGTCTGTTTCATGGTTTTGTAGTCGTCCTGTTCATCACCACGGAATACATATTCCTAAACGGAAAAGTATTCGTCCTCCCTATTACAAAGGTATATAAATTATTTGAAAGAATAGGCCATTTGAGCCTTTTTCCGTGCTTACAATTCCGTCAGTTTTCGGGCGAATAATCCAGATTTTCTGCTTTTTTACGCCACCTCTCTTTGGCGTAAAGTTGCATGTCTATCAAAACGTCGCTCTCGTCTGTGATTTCCAGTCCGAGAATGGTCTCCAAAACATCCTCCATGGTGGCGATGCCCTCTAAGCCTCCATATTCGTCGATGACAAGGGCTATGAGTTCTTTCTTGGTAATCATCAAATCGTAGAACTTTGGGATGGTGGTGTTCTCATAGCAGACAATGATGTGTCTGCGTATGTCTTTTAATTTGATGCCTTTCTTGTCGTTGGCCAAGTGGAGAAGAATGTCCGATTTGAGTACGAAGCCTGTGATGTTGTCTATCGTGTCTTTATAGATGGGGATTCGTGAATATCGGAGGAACTCCTTGTTGTTGAAGAACTCTTCCAATGTGATGTCTTCTTGAGCAGCCAGGACGACGGTTCTTGGTGTCATGATGGCCCTTATCTTTGTTGATTTGAGGCGGATGAGGTTAGTGATGATCTTGCTCTCGTTGGATTCGAACACGCCCTCTTTTTCTCCGATGTTAGTCAGGACGACGATTTCCTCGCGGCTGACGGTTTGTGTCTGCTTCTTGGAGATGAGTTTCGTAAGCAGTTCTGATATGACAACGAAAGGGTAAGCAATGTAAATGGCCCCTTGGATAAAGTAGGCGAGAGGTGCAGCCAATGTCCTCCAATAGTTCGTTCCTATGGTTTTGGGGATAATTTCGGAAAAGACGAGCACGAGGAGAGTGAGTGTAAGCGAGGCCAATCCAAAATATTCGTTTCCGAATACTTCTACGGCTTGCGCTCCGACACCGGCGGCTCCCATGGTGTTGGCGAGTGTGTTGAGGGAGAGGATGGCGGCTATGGAGCGGTCGGTGTCCTCCTTCAACTTTTTCATGATTTTGCCGCCCTTACTTTTTTCTGCTATTGTTTCTATGTAGGAGGCAGAAGAGGATAGCATCACCGATTCCATGATGGAGCAAAGGAATGATGTGCCTATGGTGAATATTAAGTATGCGATTAGTAATCCCATTGATTCAATTGTTTGTCTATTGCTAAATGCAAAATTAACGCATATTCCCTTACAAGAAAACAATACTTGCTAATTATCTGATTTGTGGAAACGAAAAAAGGCGTGCATTTGCACGCCTTTTCCTCTGTATGAAGAACAATGATTATTTTTCTTCTTTCTTTTCTTCTCTTGCTGGCTTAGGAAGAAGTGCCTTGTGAGACAACTTGAACTTGCCAGACTTAGGGTCGATGTCAAGCAACTTGACTGAAATCATGTCGCCTTCCTTCAAACCTGTTTGCTCCATGGTTTCGAAGCGCTTCCACTCGATTTCAGAGATGTGGAGCAAGCCCTCCTTGCCAGGCATGAACTCTACGAATGCACCGTAAGGCATGATTGACTTAACTTTAGCGTCGTAAGTCTCTCCAACCTCAGGCACAGCAACGATAGCCTTGATACGAGAAAGTGCAGCATCCAAAGATTCTTTGTTTGTTGCAGCCACCTCTACGTGACCCTTGCCGTCTGCCTCCTCGATAGAAACAGTTGCACCCGACTTCTCTTGGATGTCTTGGATGATCTTTCCACCAGGGCCGATGATTGCACCGATCATTTCCTTTGGAACGTCGAGAGTGACGATGCGTGGAGCGTGTGGCTTCAAGTCCTCGCGAGGTTGTGCGATTGTCTCTGTAATCTTGCCGAGGATGTGAAGACGACCCTCTTTGGCTTGATTCAAAGCCTTCTCCAAAATCTCGTATGACAAACCGTCAACCTTGATATCCATTTGAGTGGCAGTGATACCATCCTTAGTACCTGTTACCTTGAAGTCCATATCACCCAAGTGGTCCTCGTCGCCCAAAATGTCGGAAAGTACCGAGTACTTAACGTTGCCCTTGTCTGTGATAAGACCCATAGCGATACCAGAAACTGGCTTCTTGATTTGGACACCAGCGTCCATCAATGCCAATGTGCCGGCACAAACTGTGGCCATTGAAGAAGAACCGTTAGACTCCATGATGTCAGAAACGACACGAACGCAATATGGATAGTTTGCAGGAATCATGCCTTTCAATGCACGCCAAGCCAAGTGGCCGTGACCAATCTCACGACGACCTACACCACGTTGAGCCTTTGCCTCTCCAGTTGAGAATGGAGGGAAGTTGTAGTGGAGCAAGAAACGCTCTTTCCCGTGAGTCAACACCTCGTCAACCAACTTCTCGTCTTGCTTAGTACCCAAAGTACAAGTTGTCAATGATTGAGTTTCACCACGAGTGAAGATAGATGATCCGTGAGGGCCAGGCAAATAGCCGACCTCGCACCAGATAGGACGGATCTCAGTTGTCTTACGACCGTCAAGACGCTTGCCCTCGTCCAAGATAGAACGGCGCATAGCCTCTTTCTCTACAGCGTGGTAGTAGCGGTCGATCATGCCGGCCTTTGCTTCCAATTCCTCGTCGCTCAAGTTCAAAGAAGCGATGTATTCCTCTTTTACGCCGCTGAACTTAGCCTCGCGGTCGTGTTTGTCTGTGTTTGCAGAAGTAGCCAAAGCGTAAGCCTTGTCGTAGCACTTAGCCCAAACGTCTTTCTCGAGTTCCTCGTCATTTTCCTCGTGGCAGTATTCACGCTTAGTCTCCTTGCCGACTTCCTTCATCAACTCTTTTTGAACCAAACACATAGGCTTGATAGCCTCGTGAGCAGCCTTCAAAGCGTTCAAAAGGTCAGTCTCAGAAACCTCGTCCATCTCACCTTCCACCATCATGATGTTCTCGTAAGTGGCACCTACCATCAAGTCCATGTCAGCCTTAGCCAATTGCTCGAATGTAGGGTCGATGACGAATTGACCGTCAACGCGAGCCACGCGAACCTCGGAAATAGGTCCGTTGAATGGAATGTCTGATACGGCAAGCGCAGCAGATGCAGCCAAACCGGCCAACGCATCTGGTTGGTCAACGCCGTCTGCAGAAATCATCAATACGTTAACAAAAGTCTCAGCGTGATAGTTATCTGGGAATAGAGGACGAAGAGCACGGTCGATAAGACGAGCAGTCAAAATCTCGTAGTCGGAAGCCTTTCCCTCTCTCTTGGTGAAACCACCAGGGAAACGTCCGTATGCACCGAATTTCTCTTTGTACTCTACAGTTAGTGGCATAAAGTCAGTTCCGGGAACTGCGTCTTTTGCGGAACAAACTGTGGCAAGCAACATGGTGTTGCCCATGCGTACCACAACCGATCCGTCAGCCTGCTTGGCCAATTTCCCGGTTTCGATCGAGATGGTTCTTCCATCTGGCAATGCGACCGTTTTTGTAATTACATTCATCATTTCTTTTATTTTACTTTCGTCATTAAATATCAATATACAAATATAAAGATTATTTCATAAAATAACGGTTGAATGGCTTTTTTTTGACTTCTAATCCTCTATTTCTTTTTGCCTGCTTTATAATGTGCCGTTGAAATCGTGCTTCTTTGCCTCTTGCTTGTACTATTGAGCCTTATTGCCTTGTCTTTTATCTGTTTGTAAATCAATTCTGTTTCTACTCTATTGAAGATGGATTAGCAGTCTCTCCAAAATTTCTGATGTTTGTCTCACTCTTTTTCTCGTAAATGTGTTTTGATTTCTTATTTCTTGTTTATTTTTGTAACTGAATTTTCATCGGGAGAAATGAACATATCCGAGTGAGTCGGATGACTGAATTTCGAACGATGTAAGTGAGTCGGATTCTAAATTTTTATTGTTTATAGATAGTCGAAAGAAATGAAGAACAAGTACATTGATTTGATTGAGCAGTCATTTGAGTTCCCTAACGATGAGTTTACTGTAGTAGATGAGGAACTTTATTGGTGTGGAGTCCCTTTGATGGATTTGATCAAACAATATGGAACGCCTTTGCGTATCTCTTACTTGCCGAAAATTGCTCAAAACATTCAGAAGGCCAAGCGTTTGTTTAATGTGGCTATGGCAAAGGTGGACTATAGCGCAGATTATAATTATTGCTATTGTACGAAAAGTTCACACTTCTCTTTCGTTATGGAAGAGGTGTTGAAGCATGATGTTAATTTGGAGACATCTTCTGCTTTCGATATTAATTTGTTGGAGGCTCTCCACGAACAAGGTCTTTTGTCGAAGGATCGTTTTGTGTTGTGTAACGGTTTCAAGCGCCCTCAATATGTGGAGAACATCAAACGATTGATGGATCTCGGCTTTGAAAATGTGATTCCGATTCTTGATAACAAATTCGAGTTGGATCTCTTTATGGATGGATACGACAAGAAGTTTAAGGTGGGAATGCGTATCGCATCGGAGGAAGAGCCTAAGTTCGACTTCTATACTTCTCGTTTGGGTATCCGCTACAAGGACATCATCCCTTACTATCGCGAGAAGATTAAGAACAATCCTCAAGTTGAGTTGAAAATGCTCCACTTCTTTATTAATACGGGCATTCGTGACACTTCTTATTATTGGAATGAGTTGAACAAAGGTGTCAATATGTATTGCGAATTGAAGAAGGAGTGCCCTGAATTGGATAGTTTGAACATCGGTGGCGGACTTCCAATCCAGACGCACATGGATTTCTCTTATGATTATGAATATATGATAGAGGAGATTGTTGCACAGGTGAAGAACGCTTGTACGCAAGCAGGTGTGCCTGAGCCTCACATTTTCTCTGAGTTCGGTTCTTACACGGTAGGTGAGAGTGGCGCCATCCTTTATTCTATTGTCAACCAAAAGCAGCAGAACGATAGAGAGTTGTGGAATATGATTGATAGTTCGTTTATTACGACCATGCCGGATACATGGGCGATTAATCAGCGCTTCCCGTTCTTGGCTATTAACAACTGGAAATCAGAGTACGAACGTGTCCATTTGGGTGGCTTGACTTGTGATAGCGAGGATTTCTATAATGCGGAAGTTCACTCCAACGCTATCTTCTTGCCGAAGATGCAACCGGGACGTGAGCAGTACATCGGTTTCTTCCACATGGGTGCTTATCAGGAGTCTTTGAGTGGGTTCGGTGGCATTCAGCACTGTTTGATCCCTGCGCCTAAATTGGTCGTGGTTGATAAGGATGAAAACGGTGAATATACAACTAAGTTGTTCGCTAAGGAGCAGAGTTATAAGTCAATGCTCAAGATTTTAGGTTATTAATTTCCGAAAAAATAAAAGAAGGATTTGAAAGTCGCTCGCTAATTATGGTGGGCGACTTTTTTTTCGCGTAAATCTATTCCTGTTTTTTTTATCTTTGTAAGCAGAGGTAAATAGTTTTGCTCTAATGCAAGAAAAACAAAATAAAGTAATAACACTTCTTTTGTTGGCGTGCGCAATTTTTTGTTCGTGTGCCGCCCAAACAGAAAAAATAAATAGAGAAAATATGGTAGTGGTTTATTTTTCAGCCACGGCAACGACTCAGAGTGTGGCAAAGAAGATCGCCTTGGCTGCAGGGGCAGAATTGAAGGAGATTATCCCTATGGAAATCTATACGTCGGCAGATTTGAACTGGCGTGACAGCCAAAGCCGTAGTAGTGTGGAAATGCATGACGAGAAGTCTCGTCCATCTATTCAACCAGTTGATGTGAAGGATGCAAAGGTAATATACCTCGGCTATCCTATTTGGTGGGATTTGGCTCCCCGTGTGGTGAATACATTCTTGGAAAGCGTTGATTTGAAAGGCAAGATGATCATCCCATTTGCTACATCTGGCAGTGGTCCGATTACGAATAGTGTCAAAGTCTTGAAGGCACAGTATCCGGAGGCAAATTGGAAAGAGGGCAAGTTGCTCAATGGCGCTTCGGAGAAGACAATCAACGATTTCGTGAAGTAGAAACGTCCCCATAGGGCGTCTCGTTGCGAAGAGAATGGAAAACGAATAAAGTATAAGTGATGATTAGGGGAATAAAGTCCCGGCAGAAGCCCATTTGACGGTTGAGGTGATTGTTGAGAACGTATTGAGATGACAATGCGAATGATTCATAAGTTGGGAGCAAAAGAGAACCTCTTTTGTCCCCAACTGTAAGTCCAACAGATTCAGAAAGATAGAATGATTTAGAATCAGCCTTCGGGCTGATTTTGTTGTTTTATGGCGTTTGGATACTATATTTGTAGCTGTAATTAATGTGTTTGGTGTTTACCTTTCAAAATAGGATGTTAAAGAAAGATGAGTAAAAAGCAAAAAATAGAAACGGGCAGCCTTTGGTATTCTTCTATATTGGGGGAGATCTTGGCTTTCTCCAGTTTGGGATTAAGTATTCTCCTATTTGCTACATCTTGCGTATTTATTATTCATAATATCGTATTTATAGATGTGGATAGAGGAAGGTTTGTGGGCATACAAAATGTTAATAATGACATCAAATTATTACTGCAAGAAGGGAACTATAACTCTTACTTAATAAAGGATCCAATTGATTCTCTTGACTTTAAGGATTTGAAAGACGAATTTGTTAATGTCGCTTATATTGAGTGGCAGGGCAGAACATTCCACTTTCGAGAATTAATTGAAATTCAAAATGACAGAGGTGAATCATTACCTAAAAAAGCTCCATACTATTATTCTTACATGAATAAATGTTTGATATTGTATTTTGTGTCATTCCTTGTAATTATATCTTCATTGATATATTCTTATCTGTATTTTTCAAATGCAGTAGCCTTTTGTGACAGATTGAAAAACAAACGAAATTCTTTTTTTTTAAAACTTAACAAAAGGATAAATGCGAAACTCAGAACCTATCAAGAGGTACAAGGTAGATATAAGGGATGGCATTACGGAGTTTTTGTTAAAGTTTTAAATGCGGAATATCAAATGGAGCTGACGTTCTCTTTTTGTGATGTAAAAAGAGATGATAAATGGGAAAGTAGCTTTGTTGTTAATAGTATAAAATTAAAAAGCAGAGATGGAATAAAACTCCTTACCGATAGTATTCTTCAAAAGGCAGCTTTGCCACATGAAAAAAAGTGTGCTTTAGAAGAAACCAAAGGTGCATGGTTATATGTAAATTCGGCATTAGATGAAATTGACGAGGTAATAAAAATAGGGGGACTAATAAAATGAAGCAAAAATATAATGACAAAGACTGATTGCCAATAATGGGTCGGCGGATTTTCCCGGTTGGCAGGACTGACCAATCGGGAATAAAGGGTAGCCAGTCTGAACGTGAAGAACTTGATGTCGCCGACGCCTCTGAACTGCGTTCTGAATGCTTTGATCTTGGCGTTGAATGATTCGGCAGAAGCATTGGTGAGGTTATGATTCTCGAAATGGCATGTAGGACGCTTGCCGCCCTTCTTTTTTTTGCCAGACCCCTAAACACAAAAAAGCCGAATCGTTTCCGACTCGGCTTTCTGCTCTCCCTCTTGGACTTGAACCAAGGACCCCCTGATTAACAGTCAGATGCTCTAACCGACTGAGCTAAGGAAGAATGCACTTTGGAACTATTTAGAGTGTTGTTCCGCCACTTTTGCTCTCCCTCTTGGACTTGAACCAAGGACCCCCTGATTAACAGTCAGATGCTCTAACCGACTGAGCTAAGGAAGAATGCACAACTCATTTCCGAATTGCGTTGCAAAGGTATGCTATTTTTGGGTAGCATACAAGAAAAAGGGAGAAAAAAATCGTCTGAAAGATGAATAAAATTATAATCGGCTTTTTATTAGGGGTTTACAAATAGCATTTTAGCGCGCTTGAGGGGGCTTGATTAGAGATGTTGCCTTCTTGGTGAAAAAGATTGTTCTGTTTTTATGGAGGAGACGGAGAAATGAGCTTCTTTTTTGTATTTTTGCTGATGTTTAAAAATCCGGGGATTTATGCCCCTAATAAAGAAACTTTATGAAGAAAATAGTAGGTTTTGGAAATGCCTTGGTGGATGTCTTGGCAGTAATGGAGAGTGACAAGTTGTTGGCTGACTTCGGATTGCCAAAGGGTAGTATGCAGTTGGTGGATCGCATGGTTTCGGATAAGATTGTCAATGCTATCAAGAATCAGGATTGTGCGATGGTGACTGGCGGTTCTGCCAACAATACGATATATGGCTTGGCGAAGTTGGGCGTTGAGACTGGCTTTGTCGGTAAGATCGGAGAGGATCGTTTCGGAAATTTCTTTGAGGCTGATTCTGTTAAGAACGGAGTTAAGACGAACTTGATCAAGAGTGAAAATCCTTCGGGCATCTGCGCTTCGTTGGTCTCTCCTGATGGTGAGCGTACGATGGCAACCTTTTTGGGTGCGGCAAGCGAGATGTCTGCTTCTGATATAAAGGAGTCGATGTTTGATGGCTATGATTATTGTCACGTTGAAGGCTATTTGGCGTTCGATCACCAGTTCATCACCACGGTTCTTCGTATGGCGAAGAGCAAAGGGCTGAAAGTTTCTTTTGATTTGGCAAGTTATAATCTGGTGGCCGACAATTTGGAATTCATGCGTGATTTGGTAAGCAACTATGTCGATGTGGTGTTTGCCAACGAAGAGGAGGCAAAGGCTTTCACGGGAAAGGAGGCAGAAGCGGCTCTTGACGAAATGGCGACTATGTGTGAGACGGTTGTCGTTAAAGTAGGAGCGAAGGGCTCTTTCGTAAAAAGAGGCTCGGAAAAGGTTTTTGTGGCGCCAATTGGTCCTGACCATTGCTTGGACTCGACGGGGGCGGGCGATTTGTATGCGTCGGGCTTCCTTTACGGACAATTGAGGGGCGATTCGATAGAAATGTCTGGTAAGTATGGCTCTTTGCTTTCTGGTCAGATTGTTCAAATTGTAGGCGCTCGCTTGGGCGAAGAGGCTTGGGCGACTATAAAGAATGATATGCGCCGTTTATAATGAACGTCGAATAGAACCTAATAAAAGAGGCTCGGAATCGTTCGGTCCCGAGCCTCTCTTTTTCTATGGATTTACGTCGTCTTATTCGTTCCAAATCTTCCAAGAAGCAAGTGCTTGTCCGTAGAGCATGTCCAAGCCTGTCTTTGTGGTGGCACCCTGTTCCTTTCCTTTCTTACTAAAAAGGGTCTCTTCCGGATTGTAGATCAAGTCGTACAAAAGGTGCTTCTCCGTTATGTATTGGTAAGGGATTTCGGGTGCGGCATCCACCTTCGGGAACATGCCGACCGGTGTGCTGTTTACGATGACAGTGTATTCTGCCATAACCTCCTGGGTGAGGTCTCCGTAGGTGAAGGAGCCTTCTGCTGCTCTTCTTGATACATATTTATATTCTATGCCCAATTTGCCGAGAACGAAGGCAACGGCTTTGGATGCGCCTCCTGTTCCGAGGATCAAGGCTTTCTTGTGGTGCTCCTTTAAAAGAGGAAGGAGCGAGTCGCGGAATCCGATGACGTCTGTGTTGTAGCCCTTCTTGATGATTTTACCGTTCACGTTTCTGAACTGGATTGTATTTACGGCGCCAATCTCTTTGGCTTCTTGGTCTATGTCGTCCAAATATTGGATGACTTGTTCTTTGTATGGAATGGTTACGTTAAGACCGCAGGGCTTCTTTTCAGTGAATAGGTCTGCAATCATATCGATGTTAGCCAATTCGAACAAGTCGTATTTTGCGTCGATGCTTTCCTTCTCGAATTTCTCGGTGAAGAATCGTTTGGAAAACGAATGGCCGAGTTTCTCTCCTATGAGACCGTATTGTTTCATGATTTACCGTTTGTTGATAGGGTTGGTCGTGTTGAAAATAGTCTCTTTGATGTTGAGTGTGCATTCGTTTGTGCCGAAAGAGAAGAGAGAGTCTTCTCTCGTCAAATTGATGGAACGTGTATAGTCTTTGCCCTCTTTCTTCAACTTCAAAGAGATGGATGATAAGCCGCTGAGTAGTTGGAGTCTCTTCTCCTTCTCCTCTTTTTTTGCATTTTCGTTATAAATGTATATGTCGCTGCTTCCTATTGTTGCGGAGTTTTTCCCTCCGAAGAGCGTGTCCTTTTTGACCTCCGAGTTTAGGAAACAAGTGATGACTACAGAGTCTTGTGTCGAAGAGGTGGCCTTGTAGGTGAAGTCGTTCTGTTTGCTCAAGATGAAGCATTGGTCGGTCAGTTCCATTGTGTAGTAAGCCGAATCGCCTTTTGCAACGGGTTTGGCGGACCAGTATCCTCTTCGGTTCAGATTCTCCGTCATGGACGAAGAGTCCATTGTGTAGGCTAAGAGTGACTTTATCTTGTAGATGGAGGCACTGGTCTCCACATCCCAGATGTCATCACCCGAAACGCCGCTTCTTTTGCAAAGTCGAATCGAATCGCCCTTCACCAATGTCATGTAATGGGTGCTATCTTCGTCGTTGATTTGATAAGATACGTGGACGGGTTGAGTGGTGCTGACTTTTAGGTTGTAGATGTAGTCGTGATGGTCTGTCTCGCACCCCGTGAAAATAAGCGGAAGGAGCGATGAAAACCATAGGGCGCCTTGTCTTTGAAATAAAGTCATTATCTTGCTGTTTTATAAGTTCGAAAAATAAGAGTTGATGCCGTTTGCTGCGTTGTCGTCGTTGCTCTCGGCTTTGAAGAGGCTGATGAAGGCGATGTGCTCTTTTGCCTCCGGACATATTTCGAAGAATATCTCTTTTGATTCCGGAACGCGAAGGACGGCTTCGATAAGGTGGTCGTGCGCTTGCTCGATTTCTCCTAACTTGAAGTAGGTGATGGCGAAGTAGAGATCTGCCTTTTCTGCTCCTCGATCAATTTCTGCCCCCTTTTTGTAATATTGAAGAGCCATGGCGTATTCGCCTTTGTCTATGTATATGTTGCCGATGGCAAATAGTGCTTCTGCCATTTCCGGGTCCAGGGAAGCGGCTTTCTTGTAGCAGCGAAGAGCCTCGTCCGTGTCGTTCAGATTGAGGTGCCCCTCTGCTTTGTAGAGCCAAGCCTCTGCAAGGGTGGGCTCTATCTCTATTGCGCGGTCGATAAACTGGATTCCCTTTTCGTATTCGTCCTGCTCCATGTGGCAGATGCACATTCCGCAGAGCGCATTGGTGTTGTTTACATCCGTTCTTAGCGCTTCTGTATAGTAACTTTTAGCCTTCTCGAACTGACCGGTCTTTTCATAGCACTCGCCGATGAAGACGATGACGAAAGGTGGGCGGCCGTTGTTGTCGGCGTACTCTTGGTAGGCTTCGATGGCGCTTTGCAACTTCCCGCTTTGGAACAGTGCGTTGCCTTTCTGTAGAAGAGCCTGGTAGTCGTTGCCGACAATGAAGGCGTAATCGAAGGCCTCTATTGCCTTTTCGAGGTTCTCGTTGAAAAAGTGTATTTGCCCAAGATTGAACCATGCGTCTTTAGAGTATGGGTCTTCGTCGAGCAACTTCTCGTATAGATTGATGGATTTCTCCAAATCGTTTCTTTGCTGGTGGCAGTAGGCCATGTCGAACAATACGTCCAACTCGTCCTTTATCGGGTGCAGTTTTATCTCTTGCTCGAAGTAGAGGAGGGCAGTGTCGTAGTCGAATGTGTCGAAGTAGGCGTAAGCCACATCGTAGGTATAGTCGGCATCTTGTCGGATGACGTCGTCGAATAAAACTTTGGCCTCATCCTTCTTGCCTCTGAAAAGCAGCAGTTGTCCGACGAGCACTTTGATGTCGAGGTTGTCCGGTTCTAAAGTCTGCAAGAACGCGGCGATCTCTTCCGACTCTTTCACGTGCCCGATGAAAAGGTCTATTTTCGCTTGCGCGATTTTCAGGTTGGTGTTGTTGGGGTGGAGCGAGAGCCCAAATTCCGTGATGGTTTGTGCGGTGGCCACTTGCTCATCCTCCATGTAGTAGTCAATCAAGGCTTCGATGTCGTCCACGTCGAAGTATTCGCTTCTGCCTTCTTGCAGTGCGCTTTCGTAGCGAAGAACAATTTCTTCCAAACGACTTCCTTTATATGCTTGATCCTTCTTTTTCATCCCTACAAAAATAGTTTAAGACGAAGAAAGTGGGTGCGGTTTGGCCGAAAACTTATTAACATGTTAATAACATTTACGAGGGTTTTCGGCACCTTTTTTGCATGTATTAGGCGGTAAATAGGCGGATTTGTTTAGAGAAAACGCAAAAAGTGCCCCGAAAATTTGATGATAAAGGGTAATTTTTATTATTTTGCGATTTGAATTGTTATGTTGATATTGTTGAAGAAAATTAATAAAAACAATCATATAAAAATTTCATGAAAAGAAATCGTTTTATAGTGTTGCTGTCGCTTTTATTTCTTGCGGTGACGGCAAGCGGACAAAGTTCAAATTCAGATGAAGTGAAGACTGGTTCTTTCTCCTGCAAGGCGAAGACAGCCAAGGGAAAGAGCAGTTATCTAATGGACGAGTGCAATGTGGATTTCACCTACAAGAAAGTGGTGGGTTCTCCGTCTTACACGACAGAGGTGCAGTGGTCTCGTTTGAATGAGTTTACAATGGTGAAAGGTGCGAAAAAATCAACCGTCACTTACGCGCAATTGGGCGAATATCCTGATTTGCAAAAGCGTTTTGAGATGATTACTCCAACCAATGCCGTTTTTGATTTCACAATTTTGTTCTATTCTACTCAATCAGATGCATACATCGCTTCTGCAAAGTCAAGAATGGAAGTTTCAAGTTTTGGTAAGTCAGGCAATAAGGAGTCATTGTCCATCCCTGTTACAAAGAAATGGTCGGAAATGTTTACCGATGTAGTTGTAGGTAAGCAAACCAAAGAGAAGATCGGTGTAGTAGTCGCTGACAATGCGTTGGAGGAGTCTTTCAAAGCCGAGAAGATCATGACCGGCAAGTTGGATCCTACCGTTCGCGGTTATGGACGTTCTATCTCAAGAATTTATACAAGAACAGATCGTATGGAGATGGTTGACGTCAACATGGATTTGTATTGGGATGAGAATGATTTTGAATACATCATCGACGAATATAACAGAAGAAAGTCGTTTGACAAACTTTTGGCGGCTGGCGATACGACTAAGGCAATCGCGGCTTACTACGGTAATCGTGATTTCATCCCTGCTGTAAGCGTTAAAAACATGGACTTCTGGAATACCACGACAACGCCTGTCGAAACGCTTATGGATTATATTGACAAGGCCGATAAGTTCTACGCATCATCTAAGATGGATGAGGCTGCCGTTTATTACAAGAAGGCTGCTGACGCTGATCCGAAGTTTGCTTATCCAGCAAACAGATTGAAGAAGATCCAAAAATACAAGGAGTTCAAATCTACTCGTAACGTGGGTGGTATTGACTTGGTATTTGTTGAAGGTTCTGGTTCTGTTAAGTCATTCTACATCGGTAAGACTGAGGTCACTCAAAGACAATGGCGCCGTGTGATGGGTACTAACCCTTCAAACTTTACTGGCTGCTATGACTGCCCTGTAGAAAACGTCTCTTTCGAGGACGCCATCGCGTTCATCAAGAAGTTGAAGGCTGAGACAGGCATGAACTATCGTTTGCCTAAGATGGAGGAGTGGGAGTACGCTGCTAAGGGCGGTGTGAACAAGATGCCTTCTCAATATAGCGGTAGCGACAATATGGACGACATCTCATGGTGTGTTTACAACTCTGACGCGAATACTCACCAAGTGGCAACTAAGTCTCCTAACGCTTTGGACATTTATGACATGACAGGTAATGTGAGCGAGTGGGTGTCTGATAGTTATGACAACAATACTCGTTATGTGAAGGGTGGTTCTTGGGCTGATGATGCGGTCAACTGTACAATCAAGACAAAAGAGAAGTACAACGTGAAGACTAAGAATAATCGTATTGGTTTCCGTTTGTGTCAAGATGAGTAATAGGCCTTTCGAGGTTGTTTTTTAATAATTTAGAAAAGATTAAATTAAATATAAGAAAATGAAGAAGCTCATTTTTTCAATGATATTGGCGAGTTCGATGACCTCTTCGTTCGCTGCTCCAGCAAATAACGAAGCGCGTGCTCAATCGCTCTATTTCCAAGCTGTAGAAGAGTTGGACCAAAACAACTATAAGGCAGTTTTGTCTAAGGTGGCTGAAATCACAAAGCTTTTGGGCACCACCAAGCCTCGTTTGTGCTATCTTGCGGCTAAGGCTCAATACGCACAACAAGATTATGCGGCTACACAGGCTGCTTGTAAGGATTATTTCGCTTCGAATCCTTTGCAAGATGCAGGATATGATGAGATGAAAGAGATGGCTGCGGTCGCTGCTTCTGAGTTGGACGCTCAATACCGTCGTCAACGTGAAGATGCCGAGGCTCGTAAGTCGGCAGAGGCAGAGAAGGCAAGACAAGAGCAAGAGGAGGCTGCCGCTTTTGCCAAGAGAATGAAGGACGGTGCTGACCGCCGTGCACAAGATGTTGAGTTGCAGAAAATGCGCGAGGAGCGCGAGGCTGCAGAGTATAAGAAGACTCAAGATGCGAATACGAAGTCGGCTTACCAAGATTTCATCTATAAGTTCCCTTCTGGCAAGTTGGCTGCTGAGGCTAAGGCAGAAATGTTGCGCAAGTGGCCAAGCCCAACTCGTGCGTTGAAGAACAACAAGTATGGCTATGTTGACAAGTCTGGTAAGATGATCATCAAGGCTGCTTATGATAACGCTTCTGAGTTTAACGAAGGCGTGGCTCGTGTAGGTAAGGGCTCTCGTTACGGCTTCATCAATGAGGAGGGTAAGGTAGTTATTCCTATCAACTATGTTTCTGCAAGCAACTTCAGTTATGGTTATGCGGTCGTTAAGCCGGATGTAAACACAGCATTCTTCATCGACAAGAGCGGTGCTGTTTTGGACGAGACTTCTTTCAAGGATGCGAAGTCATTCAGCGAAGGCTTGGCTGCTGTTCAAGACGAATATTATATGTACGGCTTTATCAATACCAGCGGACGTGTAGTTATTGAAAATAAGTTCAATGATGTTTCTTGGTTCCACGAAGGTATCGCTGCTGTAGGTAAGAGCGAAGGTGGTAAGATGTTGTACGGCTATGTTGACAAGACGGGTGCAATGTTGACTGACTTTGAATTCCAAGAGGCTAAGGACTTCCAAAACGGTGTTGCTCGTGTTAAGAAGGACGGAAAGTTTGGTTTGATAGACAAGTTCGGTTGCCCTATCACCAAATGCGAGTTTGACCGTATCTCTGATTTCGGAGCAGACGGTTTGGCGGTTGCTAAGAAAGGCTCTTTTGATGTCCTTCTTGATGTGGAAGGTCGTCCTTGGGCTCGTGTAAACGGTAAGTTGATCAAGGTGAAATTGTAATTCGGTAGGGCGCAGGTCGCTCATCTGATAAGAGTTGAGAGGTTGCATCGTTTTCTGATGCAGCCTCTTTCTTTTTTTACCTTGCTGAAAATCGTGAAACATGTCACTTTGTACCTTGGACGAAATAACTTTTTTGTTTCCTTTGTCACTATATATTAAATTCTTCTATAACTTTGTATATATAATGGGTATTCTTCCCGTTCGGGGGGAGTGCCGTTAAAGCGGAATGATATGGAAGCAAAGGTACAGATGCCAGAGGAGCAAGAAAACGAGATGATTGAGCGTGAGTATGCGGCGTTGTTGGATGTGTATGTCAATTCAAATCACAGACGAAAGGTTGATATCATAGAAAAGGCGTTCAGATTTGCACGTCAGGCCCATAATGGGGTGCGTCGTAGGTCAGGTGAGCCTTACATTATGCACCCGATAGCGGTGGCACGTATCGTTGCCCAGGAAATAGGATTGGGTTCTACTTCCATTTGTGCCTCTTTACTTCATGATGTCGTTGAAGATACGGATAATACGGTAGAGGACATTGAGAATATGTTTGGTAAGAAAATCGCTTCCATTGTCGATGGACTTACAAAGATATCGGGCGGTGTCTTCGGCGAGCAGGCTTCTGCGCAGGCAGAGAATTTCCGTAAACTTCTGCTGACAATGTCGGAGGATATCCGTGTTATCTTGATCAAGATGGCCGACCGCCTTCACAATATGCGTACGTTGGCTTCCATGCCTCAGGCAAAGCAGTTTAAAATTGCTGGTGAAACACAATACATATATGCACCTTTGGCCAACCGTCTGGGCTTGTATGCCATCAAGACGGAACTGGAGGACTTGAGTTTCAAGTATGAACACAAGGACAAGTATGAAGAACTCTCCCGTAAATTGGAGAATACGCGTCAGGAGCGTGACGAATTGTTCGCCCTCTTCTCAAAACCGATAGTAGAGAAGTTGGAAGAGTTGGGCTACAAGTTTGAAATACATGCCCGTGTGAAGTCCATATACTCCATTTGGCGCAAGATGCAAAATAAGAGCATCCCATTTGAAGAGGTGTATGATATTCTCGCCTTGCGTATCATTTTTGATGTGGAGGATGAGAAAAATGAGAAAACTACTTGTTGGGGAATCTATTCTGCCATTACGGATCTTTATAAACCGCATCCTGATCGTATTCGCGATTGGGTCAGCACACCGAAGGCTAATGGTTATGAGGCGCTTCACGTAACGGTGATGGGCCCTTCCGGTCAATGGATTGAAGTCCAAATCCGTAGCCGCCGTATGGATGATATTGCAGAAAAAGGTTTTGCCGCACATTGGAAATATAAGACGGGCGAGAAGGATGATTCTGAGTTGGAGAAGTGGTTGCAGACCATTAAGGAGTTGCTGGAGAATCCGGAACCGAATGCCATAGACTTCCTCGACACCTTCAAATTGAACCTCTTCGCTTCGGAAATATTCGTCTTTACGCCGCATGGTGATATTCGAACCTTGCCACAGGGATCTACGGCGCTCGACTTCGCCTTCTCCCTACATACGGATGTGGGTTTGCATTGCATCGGTGCAAAGGTGAATCATAAACTCGTGCCGTTGAGTTACGTCTTGAATAGCGGTGACCAGGTGGAGATCCTTACCTCAAAGAAGCAAGTGCCTTCTGCCGAGTGGATAAATATCGTTAAGACGGCTCGCGCGCGTACGAAGATTAAGAGCCTTTTCAAGAAAGAATATAAAACCTTCATCAAGAAGGGAGAACATGATGTTGAGGCTTTCTTTGAAAAGTTGGGACATAAACTTAATACGGAGTTGCTTTCGAAAGTGCTGGACAATTTCCACGAAACGGAGAAGGACGTCTTGCTCTACAAAATAGGCAAGGGAATCTTGAAATTGGAGGACATCAACAAGTCTGTTGTCTTGCCTAAGACGGAGAGCCGCTGGATGAAGTATTGGAAATTGCAGTTCGGCAATAATAAGGAGGAGCGTAAAGTGATTGATAGGAAGAGCACGTTGACATTGACGGAAAACGACTCTACTTACCGTATCGCTGATTGTTGTAAACCAATTCCTGGCGACGACATTTTAGGTTTTGTTGAGGACGATGGAATGGTGGTCGTACACAAGCCTCAATGCCCTGTGGCTATGAAACTAAAGTCCAATTATGGCGAGCGTATCGTGACGGCCGTTTGGGAGACGCACCGCTTGTTGTGCTTCCCTGCTACCATTGAGATTCGCGGCATCGACAGAAAGGGTATGTTGGCACAGATAGTAAAGGTCATATCCGATGACCATTCGGTAAATAATGTGAATAAGGTCAATATGGAGACGAAGGATGGCGTCTTTGAAGGCTTCATTACCGTCTATGTCCACGACTTGGAGGATTTGAATAACTTGTCAATGAATTTGTTGAAGATAAGTGGCGTCAACTCGGTGAATAGGGTTGAGACGTCCAAGAGTGGTAGATGAGACGGTATATAGGCAAAATAGAAGAGGACTATCATTTTGATACGTCCTCTTTTGATTTTGTTGTATTTGGGGGTGTAAATATCAAAATGTTTCCGGATTGGTTAAGAAATTCTTGGCTTTAGTTTAAAATGGTTGTATCATTTGCATAAATGTTCGTGGCGAGAGTTTCGAGCGTCGCTGAGAGTTTTTTTATTTATATTAATAAACTGTAATTCCAAATTATACGATTGCTACATTTAATTGTGTGTAGAATTTGTTTTATTCCCTGTATTTTGTCAAAACAGATAAATAATGGGTGCGCCGAATTATTCTCTTAAGGCGGAAAGAACCCATGCATAAGCCATTCCTGTCCTTATTTCGGGAAAATTGAAGTGATTGCCATCGTTCCAAACTAATGTGGTTTTTCCTTCGCCAAGTTGTTCGACTAATTTTTGGTGTAATCTTTCTATGTTGAAGCCCGACTGTGCCATAACCTGATTCTTCGTTAGAGGTTCCTGTTTGCCCAAACTAAGATATACAGTTTGAGTTAACATGCGATTTTGTATCGAAAAGTCAAGCCACTTCGGATACCAGACCGAGGGTGAAGCGGCGGCCACTCCCTTAAATACATCCGTCTGTGTGCTGGCCCAAAGAGCAAAAAGACCACCTAACGAGTAACCACCAATTATAAAGGAGGTGTTTTCGTTCAGTCCAAAGTGAGATTTCAGTGTGGGAATTAGGCGATGCACCAGATAGTCCAATGTCTCATTGGCTTGACCGAGAAAAGGTTTGTTCCCAAAAACGGGAGGTTCTGGCCATGGCGTTAGTTCTGAATTCCAATCATCGATGAGAAGACCGACAAACAAAAAAGATTGACCGTTTCCTTCCTTTTCTATGGTTAGAAATTCGTCAGCCAGCAAAGGTTGGGTTCGTCTGTCAATCGGTTGAATAAGGCAAAAGGAAGATGGTTGTCCGTACAAAACAACACATCGTCCTTCTATAGTGGTTTCGTTTATCATTATTTGAAAACGTTTCCTTTGTGATTAAGCGTCCAAATTGATATCAATCCTCAATTTGGACGCTTGCCTTTTATTTCGCGGTGATTGTGATCTCTGTGCGGCGGTTGAGGGCGCGGCCCTTGTCTGTATTGTTTGAGGCAATGGGTTTGTCTGGGCCGTATCCTTTGTGCGTGAGACGTTTGGCGGGGATTCCTTTTTTGATTAGGTAATTATAGGCCACCAAGGCTCTGTTTTCGGATAGCGTGATGTTGTAGTCGTGCTTACCCATGCTGTCGGTGTGACCGGACAGTTCGATGCAGACCGTTGGGTTTTCACGCAAAAAGTTGATGAGTCGGTTCAACTCTTGATAAGACTCCTTCTTCAAGGTCGTTTTGTCGAAGTCGAAGAGGATGTTCTTCAAGATGATTTTCTTTCCCACTTCGATTTTGTCCAAAGAAACGCCCCTCTTTTCGAAGTTCAATGTGTCTCTGTTTGCGAAGTAGTCGGAGTGGAAGAGATAGCCCTTCTTGCTTACGTGTACGCCGAAGTCTTCGTCTTCTGGTACGCAAGTGACGAATTCGCCGTCCGATTTGTCGGAAACTGCGCGGAATACGGGTTCGTTGCTCTTGATGCTGAAGATGTCAATTTTCGCTTGCATAGGCTTGTTGGTCTCCGCATCGAGAATCTTTCCCTTCGCATACTTCATCTTTTTCTTTGGTCGGTAGTTGCCCTCCTTCAAACGAATTTCGTAGATGTCACGACCTCTCTTGACGTTCTCTTGTCCGTTGGATGAGTAGTAGGCTTTGTCGCCGTTGGCGTTTACGACAAATCCGATTTCGTCTTTGCACGTGTTGATCGGGTGTCCTATGTTGCGTGGCTCTTCCCAGCCGCCACCTTCCTTTTTGTAGGAGACGAAGATATCGTAGCCACCCATTCCTTTCCTTCCTTTGGATGAGAAGAATAGAGTGTGGTTGTCGGCGTGGATGAAAGGGGAGAACTCGTCTTCTGGTGTGTTTATGTCGTTGCCCAAGTTGACGGGGTCGGAGAATTTAAGCATGCCGTTTTCCTCGATGGTCACCTTGCATTTCCAAATGTCCGAACCGCCCTTTCCTCCTGGCCGGTTGCTGGCGAAATAGAGTTCGTCGCCCGTCGGACTGAAACTGGGGCAAGTTTCCCAATACTGTGAGTTGAGGGATTTGCCGGGGTTGATGGCGTTCGACCAAGAATCACCTTGTCGGATAGAGTAGTAGATGTCGCATCCGCCCAACCCGGAACGACGGTCGCAGGCCACGAAGAAGAGGTAGCGTCCGTCGAGAGAGAGAGACTGAGCCCCTTCGTTGTTCATCGTGTTCATGGCTTGCCCCGCATTTTTAATCGGTAGCCATTCTCCCTTGTCTTTCTTGCTGATAAAGATGTCTTCGTGTACGTTCCTTCCAAATTCGGACTCGCCCTCTCGTTTGCCTACTTTCACGGTGGTGGAGAACCAGCCCTCGTCGGCCGTGATGCTTGGCCAGTAGTCGTCAAAGTCGGTGTTGATGTTCGTGCCCATGTTTTTGGCTTCAAACGGCACGGGGTTCCTCATAAGTTCCATGGCGTCGTCGCATTGAGCGATGCCTTTTTGTGATTTCGTGTAGAACGAAGACTTTGATTCAGGAATGAGTTGATATGTCTGCTTGGCGTTGTCGTAGTCGCAGTTCTCGTGGTAGGCCGCGGCCAGGCGCATGACGGTGTTTTGATAGCGCGGCGCTTTGTCCTTCGCTATTTTCTTCAAGGTCGCAATTCGCTTCTCTTGGTTGCCCATCTTGTCGTGAAGTTCGGCAAGCGTCCAGTATGCTTCGACAAACTTGTTGTTTTCGAGCGTTAATTTGTTGAGCATAGGAAGGGCTTCCTTATATTTGCCTTCGTTTATAAGGATGACGGCTGTCTCGTAGTTTTTTATCTCTTTCTTTGAGGCGTTGGGGTTTTGAGCAACTGCATTCGAGCAAAAAAGAGACAGAAACGTTAGTAATTGAAAATATTTGAGTTTCATGATGTTCCGTATAAATCTTCTGTTTTTACAAATTTACTAAAAAAAGAGTGCGTCACAAACTTGTATGTCATAAAAAGTTTATTATCTTTGTTCCGTTATTGCAGAGGCGTGAAGAATTTGAAATGATTTTGCGATGCTAATTATGTAAATAATACAAAGCTATGTAAGACATTTTTCTATTAATTGGAAAACACAAATTCAATTTAAATATATAAATTATGACAAAAGCAGAACTTATTGATGCTATTGCATCACAGTCTGGATTGACTAAGGCAGATAGCCAAAAGGCTTTGGATGCTACAGTAAAAGCTATCAGTGATTTGTTGAAAGAGGGTGGTAACCTTCAATTGGTAGGTTTCGGTACATTCAGTGTAGAAGAGCGTGCAGCTCGCGAGGGTCGTAACCCCGCAACAGGCGAGAAGATGCAAATCGCAGCAAAGAAGGTGGCAAAGTGGAAGCCTTCAAAGAGCTTGCTTGGATAATCCAGTAGGAAGATTTCGAAAGGCGGAATGTTAAGTGTAAACTTAATGTTCCGTTTTTTTTATATGTATGCAATGGAGTCTAATTATAGAAATCTCATGTATATAAGAGGGAGTATCTGTCTCATTCCGTTCTTCTGCCTAATTAAAACTTCATAAAATTTATTTAAGTCGCCGTATTTTTCTATCTTTGCAGATTGAAGTGAGGTGCTTTCGCCTTGCTTGACTAAATTAAATAAATAAAATATTCGTATGAAAGTTTTGAAATTTGATGGAGCGTCCGTAGGCTCCATAAAGAACTTACAGCAAGTTAAGAGGATTGTAGAGAGTGTTGAAGAGCCCGTAGTGGTGGTTGTTTCTGCCGTAGAAGGCGTGACCGATAAGTTGATAACCACATCCACCCTTGCTGCTACAGGTTCGACAACCTACATTGACGAATATAACGAAATCGTAAATGTTCACAATCATATTATAGAGGGCATCATCCCTTCTTCTATGAGGGAGAAGGTGTTGAGCGAGGTGGCTTTGCTTCACGAAGAGTTGAGCAACATTCTCAAGGGCGTCTATTTGATTAAGGATTTGACAGAGCGCACAGAGAATGTTATCCTTTCGTACGGAGAGCGAATCTCTTCTCTTTTCATCAGCCGTTTCTTGGACGCAGAGTTGTTCGACTCTCGTTCGTTCATCAAGACAAACACTTCATTTGTAGGAAGCAATGTCGATATTGAAGCTTCTTACGCTTTAATCAAGGAGGCGTTCCGCTCTTTGCCGAAGCGTTCGGTGACAGCAGGGTTTATCGCTACAGAGGCTGATTCTGACGACGTGACTGTTTTGGGCAGACATGGTTCTGACTATACGGCTTCTATCATCGCTTCTGCTCTTAATGCAACGGAGTTGGTAATATGGAAGAGCGGCGTGGGCTTCATGACGGCTGATCCTTCTGTTATCAGCAAGGCTTATCCTATCGAGAAGATGAGTTACACGGAGGCAATGGAGTTGTGTAACTTCGGTGCGAATGTCATCTTCCCTCCAACAATTTATCCGGCTTGCAACGCCAACGTGCCTATCCGTATCAAGAATATGTTGGATCCTGATTTTGCAGGTACTTATATTTCAAATGACGAGGACTTTGAGGCTAAGACCATCAAAGGTATCTCTTCCATCGACCATACTACCCTGATTACGGTTCAAGGTATGGGAATGTTGGGTGTGCAGTCGGTTAACGGCCGCATTTTCGACGCTTTCGATGTTAATGGCATCGAGACCTTCTTCGTTTCGCAAGCATCTTCTGGTTGCTCTATCTCGATTGGTGTCCGCGATGAGGACGCTAAAACGGCAGTGGATGTGTTGGGCGACGAGTTCGCCGAGGAGATGGCTCAAGGAATCGTCAATTCCATTACGGCCGAGAGCAACTTGGCAACTATCGCTATTGTCGGCGATAACATGAAACAGACGACGGGTACGGCTGGCAAGCTTTTCAATGCTTTGGGCCGTAACAATATTAATATCATCGCTTTGGCTCAAGGTTCGGTTGAGACGAACATCTCTTGTGTGGTGAAAAGCGAGAATTTGCGTAAGGCGCTTAACTCTATTCACGAGTCATTCTTCTTGTCTGAGTATCAGGAGTTGAACTTGTTCGTAGTGGGTACGGGTACCGTAGGTGGTAGCTTGCTTGAGCAGTTGCATACGCAGAAGGAGTTGTTGATGAACCAAAATGGTTTGAAGGTGAAGGTGATTGGTATTGCCGATGTGGCTAACTTCATCCTTGACCGTGACGGCGTCGATTTGACTTGCTATCAGGAGTTGTTGAAGAAGGGTACACCTTCTACTCCGGATGCTTTGAAGCAGGCGTTGATTGACTTGAACATCTACAATTGCGTATTCGTTGACTGTACGGCAAGTGGTGCTATCGCAAGCATCTATAAGGATTTATTGCTACACAATATTTCAGTCGTTGCTGCTAATAAGATTGCTGCTTCTGGCGACTATGACAATTATATGGAGTTGAAGAGCATCGCTCGTAAGCGTGGCATCAAGTATTTGTATGAGACGAACGTGGGTGCAGGTCTTCCTGTCATCAACACGATCAATGACTTGATCTTCAGTGGCGACCGTATCGTTAAGATTCAGGCTGTCCTTTCTGGAACATTGAACTTCATCTTCAATACAATCAGCAGCGAAATTCCGTTGAGCAAGGCTATCCGCATGGCGATGGAGGCTCGTTTCGCTGAGCCTGATCCGCGTATTGACTTGAGCGGTAAGGATGTAATCCGTAAGTTGGTAATCTTGGCTCGTGAATCAGGTATTCGTGTTGAGCAAGACGATGTTGAGAAGAATCTCTTTATTCCAAATGATTTCTTCGATGGAACGTTGGACGATTTCTGGAAGAAGGTGGAAGGCTTCGACGCTGAATTTGAGGAGCGCCGCAAATTGTTGGAGAAGGAGAACAAGCGTTGGAGATTCGTGGCTACTTTGGATAATGGTAAGACAAGCGTGGGCTTGCAGGCGGTTGACAGCCGTCACCCATTCTATGACTTGGAGGGAAGCAACAACTTGATTATCATTAATACGGCTCGCTACAAAGATCCTATGATGATTCGTGGTTATGGTGCGGGTGCTGCCGTTACGGCGGCCGGCGTATTCGGCGATATCATCAGCATTGCGAACATTCGATAATCTATGCAGTGAAATAGAAAGGGAAGGCTTCGTCTGAGGGCGAAGCCTTTTTCGTATGTCGTTTTAATTTTCGGTTGATGGCGAAACCGATAATCCGTTTGATTTCACTACTTTTGTAACGTAATAGAAGGAAAATAAGAAATAGTGTTATGAAATATTTGATTATTTTGGGTGACGGTATGGCCGACGAGCCTATCGCATCATTGAATAATAAAACAGTCTTGCAGGCTGCCAACATCCCGACGATGGACAAATTGGCGGCAATGGGTCGTAACGGCTTGCTTGCTACGGTTCCCGACGGGTATCATCCGGGTAGTGAAATCGCAAACTTGACAGTTCTTGGCTACGATGTCACCAAGGTGTTCGAAGGGCGTGGCTCTTTGGAGGCGGCCAGCATGGGGGTGCCTATTGAAGATGGCGAGATGGCGATGCGATGTAATATCATCTGCGTCGAAAATGATAAAATAAAGAATCACTCGGCAGGGCATATTTCCAACGAGGAGGCTTATCAATTGATAGATGCTTTGAACGAGCAGTTGGGCGATGAGCGTGTGAAGTTTTTCCCCGGCATCTCGTATAGGCATTTGTTGAAGATTAAAGGTGGCGATAAGCATGTTAGTTGTACTCCGCCTCATGATGTGCCGGGTACGCCATTCCGCGATGTCTTGGTCCGTCCTGATGTGCCAGAGGCAAAGGCAACGGCAGATTTGTTGAACGATTTGATTCTTCGTTCCCAGAAGGTGCTTTCAGAGCATCCTGTGAATAAGGCAAGAGTGGCGGCGGGAAAGGATCCAGCCAATAGCATCTGGCCTTGGTCGGCAGGTTATAGACCACAAATGAAGACGCTTCAGGAAACGTATGGAATCAAAAGCGGCGCTGTGATTTCTGCGGTTGATTTGATTAAGGGGATCGGCGTGTATGCAGGCTTGAAGTCGATTGAGGTCGAAGGAGCAACGGGACTTTTTGATACGAACTACGAGGGCAAGATGCAGGCTACGTTGGATGCCTTGAAGGAGAATGATTTTGTCTATCTCCACATTGAGGCAAGTGACGAGGCCGGCCACGAGGGCGATGTCGATTTGAAATTGAAAACGGTTGAGTATTTGGAAAATAGAGTGGTGAAGCCTATCTTCGAGGAAGTGTCGAAGTGGGATGAGCCGGTGGCCATTGCCATACTTCCAGATCATCCTACGCCATGTCGTATCCGTACACACATCTCTGCTCCTATACCATTCTTGATCTACAAGCCGGGTATGACGCCAGACGCAGTGACCAAGTACGACGAGGAGTCTGCCAAGGCAGGTTCTTATGGCATTTTGAACGGTGATGAATTTATGAAGGCACTTTTGGCTAAGTAAATAGTAAACTTGAATAGGAAAAGGCGTTCTCGAAAGGGGACGCCTTTCTTTTTTTTGTTGAATGTGCGGGCGAGAGTTCGTGGGAAAAAAGTTGGCAGAAAAGGAAAAAAGTTGTATCTTTCGCAAATTTTTTGTGGCTTTAAAGTATAGATGATTCAGTTTCTTGATCTTCAGTGTTTTATGTCGATTTGGAAACTTCGGTTTATGTTAAAGGAAAATTATAAAAATGTATTTGTATATGAGGGTAATTGAAAAACGAACGTGGCGGTCTCTATGGGGATTGGCCTTGTTCTCCTTATTTAATGTGGGTTCTATGGAGGCACAGTGTGTCGTCGGAAAGACCAATTTCGATTCTCCTACCACATTATTTAATCCATCGCTTAGTGATGACGAGAAAGGATGGTTTAGTGAGGATGTCGCAGATTTATTGGAAGCTGCAGGCTCTGCAAAAGCGACTTATTACGATGATGCTATTCATGCCGTACAGTTGGGAATGGCAAATGTCATCTCCACCGATGGAGGAACTGGTAAATCATGGGAAGATTTCGAGTCTTTAGGCAACACTTTTGATGCTGGTTTTGTTGGCATCACGGAGAATCCTAAGGTTATGTCTCCATATTTGGGCGAAGGTAGCGGTTCTGCTATGCTTTTATGTATTGCCAATACACACGAAGCACCTTTCTTCTCCTATTCGGTGAATGGTTTGACGCCTGGCTCAAAGGCTACAATGACGGTGGATTTGTATAATCTATTGGACTTGAAGCAATTGGAGGCAGCTCTTATGGCGATGAATCAAAAGGCATCTGCCAAAGATGTTATTGACAATATTAAGTTGCCTTGCAACATGACTTTCCAAATGTCAAAGATGGGTGCTGTCTTGACTGAAGGGTCTGGTCAGATTTATGGAAATAGTGCTGGCATCACCGTCGCAACCGCAACGGAAAACGGCGGTAAGCAACCTGCTACAATGGGAAGTGTTACAACGCCTGCAACATGGGGATATGGTGCTAAAACAACCATTACCATTTCGACAACTGTTGGTGCAGAGGGATCGGCCACTTTCTATTTCTTCCGCAAGGGTGGTGCTAATTTCCATCCGATAGGTATTGATAACTTGGAGGTTACGGGCGAAATCGAACCTGAGATTAGATCACAGAAAAGACTTCCGGTTTGTCCCGCAAACAAAGTTATGCTTTCCTTGAAGAACGTATATCCAGAGGGAACTAAATATGCATGGACGGCTCCTGGTGGAGTTACGGGTGAGGGCAAATCGTTTGCTTACGAACCAGCGAAGGCAAATGAAAAGTATATGATCACTTGTGATGTGACTTTGCCTGGTTGTACAAAGCAGTCGGCTAAGTTCGAATTGACAACGAAGACTTGTTGTTCAATGACAGGTGATGACGGACAAGAGTATCCAATGGCGAAGACAAACATCTTTTATGATGACTTTGGCCGATTCGTGGGTGCTGCTCCATATCAATATGAATACACGGATGCGAAGGGTAAGGTATATACGGAACCTACTACGGGTATATACGGAGCCGGTGATCAGAAACGTGCTTCTGTGACCATGCAACCTGGTGCGAAGTTTAATGCTGCTATTAAGCCTTGTTCAGCATCGGGCACTTTGAATGATAGTTATGCTATTACCAATATAAATCCTTATAATCCGGGAGTTACAGGTGATGCCTCTGGCGATCCTATGGGTTGTATGTTGGTATTCGACCTCTCTGGTAGCTCTTGTGGAGGTAAGCCGGTGAAGGATATGGTCGTTTACGAGCGTGAGGTTTGTGGTTTGTGTAAAGGTAAGGAGATTGACTTTAGTGCGAAGTTCGGTGCTATCAATAACCAACCGCCGGTTGGTGAAATGGCTGTGATTTTGAGAAAAGATAATTCGGCCGGTGAAATTTTGTACGAGAAGTCTGAGAAATTGATGGGTGGTCCAGATTGGATTGAGGCTGGAACAACCTTTGAAATTACTGACGATAATGTGAATTGTGTCGTGATGCAAGTCGTTAATAAGCAAGCAGAATTCGCCAACTCACAAGGAGACTATGCAATCGATGATATCGAATTTACTGTATGTACGCCTCCTGATATCGCTGTAGATGCCGAGTTGACAAATGGTACTGATTTGCTCGATTTGTGTACGGATGAGATTCTTACTTTGAAGGCTGAGATTTCTTCTACAGCAAAGAATTTCTATGGTTCTACATTGGGTTATTTGTTCCAATATACTTATACGGATCCTGATGTGACTCCTGCAGAAGATATTAAGTGGGTTGATTTGGGCCCTATTCAAACTACAAGTGATTTTGTAATTACGAGCCCTGCCTCTCATGATGCCTTCAAGCCTTTGCTTGATGATCCAGCATTGAAAGGTTTGAACATTTACTTCCGTGTCGTTATTGGAAAGTCGGGCTATTTGTCTGACTCTCGTGATGAATGGTCAACAATGTATGCCCTTTCTCCATGTCGTGCCATTTCAATCTCTTCTATTCCTATTGTGGCTGCTTTGAATTGTGCCGCTTGTGAGAAGCCAGTGGATCCAAATATTCAATCGGATGATGATCATAAGGTGGTTAAGAATGCTAAGGGCGAGAAGGAGTTGAATCTTTGTGCGGGAGAAACCGCAAACTTGATTGTTGATGGTATCGAGCCAATGGACAAAACGGTCATGGGTGTCGCTGATCCTACATCGCCTCACAAATATATCGCTACATGGCATAAGGGAAGTAAGACCGCTGCTGGTGTGAAAGGCACCGGTTATACGAATGGTGATAAGACTACTAAATTGAGCGTCGATTATGATGCTGCTGATTGGTACTATATAAAATTAGTCGATTTCGATTTCCCTGGCGCGGATGGTGGTTCTTGTTACAAGTGGGACAGCATCAAGGTGGTAGCCAACCCAGCGCCAACGGAGAAGT
>JAKSLA010000019.1 GCA_024401455.1 Paludibacteraceae bacterium
GCGCCGATGGTACTGGGAAACCGGGAGAGTAGGAGGCCGCCATCTTCGGGGGGGGCGATTCGAAGGAATCGCCCCCCTTTTTTTGTGTGTGCCGCCCCGGCGGCAGGGGAATGGGGCGCCCTTTTCTCCGCCGTTTTGCGGATTCCGAGGAGGGCACCCACAAGGGGCGCCCGTACACCGGGTCCGGGGCGACGCCCATTTTCGAAGGGATGCGGAGCCCGGCGCGTCCCCCCCCCCCCATTTGTCTATTTCTGAAATAAAATTTATCTTATAAATATTTTATTTGAGATTTTTTGTATCTTTGTGTCTGTGACGGACATAAGTCCGTTCTGAGAATCGGTTTTAGAAATTGCAGGTGTTTTGGGCGTTTTATCGAACCTGTTGTTTTCTGGTCGTGTTTTGTTTATACAAATTGAAAATGAAAAATGAGTTTGTTTCTGATGCCAAAAAGATGCATCGGAATTATTTCGTTACTAAGAGTGTAGAGGCTTATGGCTCTCAACACCCAATGGGTAGTTCCTCAACGCAGTTTTCGGAGAATGTTTCCGTTTCAGTTGAGAATGATACGTCGGGTAGTGTGGTGGCAAAAATCCTAAAGACAAATTTCAGAAAGAATGGTAGGCGGTCGTTTGACAATCCCTTGGAACACTATTTTATTAAGTCAGCAGATATGATGAGCCGTCTGACCTTCAAACTATCGACAGAGGGAAGGATAGAGTCTGTTTTGAACCGAAAAGATATAGTGAAGAATTGGGAAAATATAAAGGTGTATTTGGACAGAACTTTTGTCAGCGATGATTCCGAAATCTTGGCCATTATACATAATTGTACTTCTCAGATTGAAAAAATAGTGAATGACGAGAAACTTTTTTTAGACGCGATTAATCGTGATTGGTTATTCGATCGTATGTTTTATGGCTATTGGGTGGATTATGGAGAGAGTGGGACTCTCTTTCAAAATCATCTCTGCCCTTTGCTCTTGGGAGAAGCAAAGGTTGTCTTGATGGAGGAACTGCACGTTTCGGAGTTGCAGGAGAAAAAGCAGATCCTATTTAATGGGAATCTGTCCGAGCAATTTTCAGATATGGAGTCCATTAACCGTTATTTTTTTGAGAAGGGGTTGTCTATGGATGGTTTGTCTGTTACGTTGGTAGGCGACTCTTTAGTCGATGAAGCAGGATTATTGGAACATTTGAATACGAAGGTATCCGTACAACTTGCAGATGCTTCCTTCAAAAAAGAAATAAGTCTAATGGTAAAAATGGTTTAGGAATGGCTCAAGAAAGAAAATATGAAGGTGCATTTTATGCTGTAGATGGAGCCTTTTACCAATGTCAGTATGGTTCTATCCCGAGTAAAATTCAAGTGTTGGCCAATCAAGCGGTATTAGTTCAGAATAAACCAGTGGTGACAGAAGATGAATTGACGTTTCAACTCCAGTCTATGACTTTTGGCGTTTGTGGGCAAAATCCAGACAAAAAGAATCCCGTATGTCTTTACGCAAGCGGAATGTGGGATGCGGATACGATGGTTGAGCATGGTGGAAAGAAAGTGGCGACGGAGGATAGCACGATGAAATGCAGTGTGTTCGGAGGTCAGATATCATGTCTCTATCATGGTCAGGTCTTAAATGTTTCACCATCGAACCTATCTGATTTTAATGCCGAGGAAATGAATCTTGTAAATCCCTTTGCCGTTGTTTTTTCTATGTCTTCCCCTAACCAAGCAAAACCGGTGTCCATTACGACCATTGGCCAGTCGGCAGAAACCGTGAGAATAGGAGGTGAGGTCTCGTTTACCGCATTTAGGGATAAAGTTAAAAAAAACAAAGTTGCAGAAAATGTCCCTGTACATTGGGCTATTCATACAAGGAAAAGTCGGACGGTTGTTGTGGAAGATAAGAAGAATAACAAGAAAGGAACCGCAAAGCCTCAAGAGACGAAGTCTGAAGAACGTCAATTTGTACATGAATTATTGCTTTACAAAAATTCAACGTCCTCTTTTTCTGCTAAATTCTCTGAGCCAGGTGTGTATTATATTGAAGGTTTTGGTTCGAATGAAACTTTGAAGAAGTATTTGGCTTTAAAAAAGAGTAGTTTGATTACCGATAATAAACCACCCTTTGATGCGAAATGTTCGGCGAAGGTGGATGTTCTCGCTGAGAATAAAATAGTCAATGTCGTTGCTGCTCCGATTATGCCGCAGAATGGAGTCTATTATGTAAAACAAGGAAATAGCATAACCTTTACGGTCCAGACCGTTTTGCCGTTCGAAGGGGAACGTGAGTCGGTAGAGTGTATCGTGAAGACAAAAAAAGAGGAGGCTGTTTTAGAGGAGATGTATTCTTATGATGCGAAGAAATTGGAGTTGAAATTTACCCCCTTTAATGCAGAGGAGGATTATAAACTTACATTTAAATTGTATGCCAAGGAGAATCCAATCATAGAATGTTCTTCTCAACAGACTCTATTTGTACACTCTTATAATGAAGCGGTTGTCCGTGCAGTTATTCCAAACTTGGATGCGCAGGAAGATGCAAACCGCAGCATTTCATTAAGAAGGCCAGGTGATACACTTTTGTTCTCGGTGGAGAAGAAAGGCGGAGATGATGGGCAAGATTGGGCTTTGGACAAGGTAGATTGGACTGTGAGTCGGAACAATAAGCAGGTGATGGAGGTAAAGAATGATTCCTCCTCTTTTGTCTATCTCTTCAAGACGGTAGGCGTCTATACAATCGTTGCCGATTTGAAGGACACGGTATTGAGTGACGGGGGTGTCTTAGGTGCAGAGGCCCCTTATTCGGACGCTAAAGGGAAATTTAGCAGACGAAAAATCTCTCATACGGTCAATGTTGAGAATAATAGCATTGTGAATATTTGCGTTGGGGCGAATAGGGGAAAACGATTTGTAGGTGGTAAGTATCCTATTAAACTTGAATTTTATTATGGACAATCCACGACGAGTGGAGAGCGAAAAATGGTCGTTTGGTCGTCCGATGGAGCCGACGAAAACGAGTTGAAGCGTGGGGTGTTCTATCCGCAAAGGGCAGGAACGGTGACGATTACTGCAAAATTATTTGAAAAAGAGAAGAGCATTAGTATTACGGTGTTAGAAGCAGAAGCACAAGTCTGGAATTTTTGCGACTCGAAGAAGCATGCCATTAACAAGATAGGTCGCAATATGCAATTCGGGATAATGGGGGCTGTTCCTGCTTGGGCTTGTATTGATCCTGCAATAAAGGAGCAACGGACGGTAACCGTGACATTGTATAGTATGGCAACCGCCTTAAAAAGTTTCACTGTTCAACTCTCTTCGAAAGGTGAATTTTTCATCGAGAATGTTGATGTTGAGAAGGATGTCGTTTCAGTGGCCAGTCGTAAAATTAAATCATGGGGGGAGGCTAATAGGTTTGTAAATTTTACTGTGTCAAGAGGCACTCATGTCATTAAGTTGAAAGGCATGTGTGAGAGCAAGGTTGGCGGTGTATATTTGTTGAACTCAGAAATGAAGGTGCATCAAAAAATTTTCATTGATGGTTATTTCTCGGATTCGGAAGGCGGTAGATTGACGAAGATATTGAATTATGGCGACAAGGTGAACATTCATCTTCAAATATTTAATGTGTCCAGAGAAGAACTGAAGGATATGAAGGTCTTGGTCAGGGAGAACAAGTATTCCTATGATTCGGTGGTTTGGGAGAAGGTTGGACTTGAGTTGGATAAGGATGGATGTGTTGACATTGAATTACCGACGAGTGAGGGTGGAATAAAACAAGATGACCATAAAAGCGGTGCGCAACCACGTTTGTTTTATTTTTGTGTAGAGCGTTTGTTTATCACACTCTTGGGAAGTAAATTCCATACGGAAGCATTTATCTATCCACAATCACCAGGCGACTTATACGATTTAAATGTTGAGAAAAGAAAGAAGGCGTTGGTTGAAGCGAAAGATAAGGCAAACGACGACTATAAGGAAAAAATGTCGGAAGCCCGTAGCTATATATATCAGTTGAAATTGTCCATTCCCGATGAAAAGAATGAATTTGCAAAAGCTTACGATGCGATGGTGCCTGTTGTAGTGGGGGAGAAGAAAAGTTCGACGGAAAGAGGAGAAAAAGAAAACACCAAGTGCTTTTGTTGTAGAGATTTTACTGTGGCAGAGGTAACAGCAATGATAAGAAAATTGCGGGGGGTAAAGAAGGATGCTGTATTAGAGAACATTTGGGAAAAGGCGAATACAACGTATAAAGAAGGAGATGTTGATGAGAAAAGTATATTCTCTTTTACAAATGAATTAAATGTGGCATTCCGAAGATATGGAATTAATAAATGTATTCAGAAAATTACTTTTCTTGCAATAGCAGCAGTTGAGACGGGTAATTTTAAGTCATCTGTGGAGCAGCCAAGTGGTTTTAAATCGTCTAAAAGTCTTTATCGGGGACGTGGATTAATGCAGTTGACGAATGAAGAAGCGTATAAGAAGTATAATGGGCGAATAGCCAATGTTAACATTTTAGAAAAACCTCAGATTGTAGGCTCCAAATTGCATTATATTGTAGATTCTGGTGCAACCTATTTTACTAATATTAGATTTAAAGCAGATGTAAAATGGAAGTCAGAAAGTAAGGTCGCGTATGAAAAGAAGAGGGCAGAAAAGTTTAAGGAAAGTGTGTCGATTCCTTATCGCCTTTCTTTGTCGCAATTGTCTTTATTGATGGAATCTGTCGATGAAGGGAAGTATTATTTTTTGATTAATAAGTTGTTGAATGGTTATTTGAAAGGTCAAGTTGAAGAAGGACCTAATGGTTGGGAGGATAGGAAAAAGAAACTCGAAACGTTAAAGACGGTGTTTAATTATGATAAGTCGGTATGCATGGGAGTAGAGGAAGATTTCCCCGTTAATAGTACGGAATGGCATGATCCATTGGATGTTATGCAAATGTGTTTTTATTCTTTTAATGGAAGAAGATTTCCTTATAATTCCACATTTCATTATAGAGGAAAAACCCCTCATCAAGGAATAGATTTGTATGCAGAGGTAGGAACTCCTATCTATGCGTGTTTAGATGGACGTATTGTGTTTTGCGGAGAACAGACAGGATACGGGAAAATAATTATTCTTGAAATTTATGAGCCATCGCAAATTCTCGCTTTTAAGGAGAGAAGAAAATCAAATTTTGAGAGCATTTTTATAAAGGAAAATCAGAAAGAAATGTCTGAAGGCCCAGAATTTGATAAAGATGCATCTTCTTTTTATTTCGCATATGCCCATCTGTCTGAATTTCATGTGATTGATGGTGATAGTGTGAAGTCTGGTCAGCAGATAGGCCTTTCCGGAGAGACCGGGAATGCAAAAGGGACGAAAGGACCTCATGTCCATTTTGAAATACGATCAAAAAAATTTGCATCAGGAATGAATAGTAGGTGTAATCCTATTCTATATCTTGATTATGAACAATATTTTTACTCCAACGAAGGTGGTGTAGGGCAAGGTAAGAAGGGAAAGGATGAAGTAATCATATATAGGAAAAATGGTGACGAGCAAACAGTTGAATATAAGGATTTTGCAATATCAGAATTTGCTCAATATAATTATGTAAGTAAAAAATGAAAACGGTAATTAAAGAAGTGATGATGGGGTTATTACTCGTCAGTTGTGTTGAAAATGCAAGTGTGAGGGAGGAATCCCAAGTCTGTGGCACGGAAGTTCATAATGAACAATGTGTCGATAGTTTGTATGATAGTGGAGTGGAATGTAATGTAAAAGTGATAAATGGACTTGATATGAGATGCTTTTTGTCGCAAGAAGAAAAAAACACAATTAGGAAGAGAGAAAGTAAGTTTAACCATGTGTTATTAGAAAACATTGATGTAATAGAGCAATATACATATAGTTTCGAAGATTATGAACGTATTACATCCTTGGAATTAAAAGTATTTAATGAGGTGTTGATGCGTTATGGATATAAAACGCCTTCAGAAGATGATTTTTTGGAAAGAATAAAAAGGCATTTGGGCGTTAACCCGGACCAATTCTATTTTTCTGAGTTTTACCCCCATAACCTCTCGTTCGCAGAAGATTTGTATATAGTGGAGCGCTGTATGAAAATATCCACAAAATATCGTTTGGCTTTATTTACACATTACTCTTTTAATACTTTTTTCTCTTTTGAAAGGAAGATAGATACGATAGATGCATATGGTCTTGATGTGACTATACATGATGTGAATTCGGATATTGTTGTTGATATTAAGAGGATAGAAACAGAAATTTATGCAAATTTGTTTTTGTTTAATGATAGTAAATCGGCCAAAGTTTGGTTGATTAATAATGACTTGCAATTTTTTGATGAAATAAGGCACTATGAAGATAGAGAAGTGAATGAACGGAAGTTATCCAATTATTTGGCTGAAGTTCCTAATGAATACGATGATTATGATGTAAGTCTTCATGTGAATGAGATAAGGAGTGTTTGGAAAGGTCAAGATATATTGAACTTAGTTTATGAGAAGACGGATAGTGCAATTGTGGCTTACGAAGAAGACAAAAAAAGAAAAATGGATATTAAAGCCTTTGATTTGTTGGCTATGTATTTGTTGCGGTATTGTGGAAAAAGAATAAATGAGTATGAAATGGACTTCGTGGAACTAATTTGTCGTTTTGCCAAAATGGAAGTTTCGCTCAATAAAAAACATGCGAAAGAAGAGTGTCATGGTTATTTCAATGTCGAGGGAACGTCTATCTCTTATAACTTGCTTAATGATAAAGTGATGGAGTTTGCAAAGGAAGAGAATTATTTCGGTATCGAGGGTTTTGATGAGGTTTTGAAAGTGGTAGAGTGGGATAGAGTACACGATCCTCGAGGTTCCAATGAGTATGAGCCATTTGACTATAGGACCTTAAATGATTGTAGCGAATAAATCCCTAAAAACGCAGAAAACCTATTGGATTGTTGGGTTTTCTGCGTTTTGGTTCCTCCGTCTAAGCGGTTATTTTAAGATGTTTGTAGCCAATTTGAAAAAAAAGATTTTCAAGATGGATGCTTAATTCTAAATGGGATAGGCATTTTGAATTTTGAACGAACAATCTTGTTGTTATTTTGTGAGTGGAACATCATCAGCATCATCTCCTATTTCATTTTCATCTCTTATAGGAGCCGCGGGTTCATAGCACATAGCGTTCTCTATTACTATTTCAATTTCAGGGTCAGCCTCTTGGGCCGTTGCTTTCAGACGTTTTTGGAGTTCTTCTTTTTCGCCTGAATCATCGTGTTTTTTGCCAGTCAACAACTCGTAAGCGGCAATTTCCTCAGCAGTAAGTGTTGCAGTTTCTCCTTTCTTTTGTTTTCGAAGATACTCTATTGTGTTATAGAAAGTTTGTAGGTTCGTTATTACCACTTGGTGAAAGTCCTTTTCGCCCATTTTTCTAATGTTCAGAACCCCATATTGGTTACTGTTTGCAATTTTGTCGTCTGCTTTTAAGTCGGTATCTATTCCCTTTTTGTCGATAAGCTTTTCTAAGCAGTCTGGACAAATGCTCTCCACCTCTCCCTCGTAACCGTATCGGGCAAGGGTTATGATACTATCATTGAGTTCGTATGTGAAAGCATCGGGACGAACGGCGGTTTCTGCTCCGCATACAGAACACGATTTTGATTCTGTAATAGGCTCTGCAGGTTCGTAGCACATGGCGTTATATAATTCAGGGGCAAATGTTTCCTCAGAAGCATCGTTTCCTACGATCATCTTCAAACGTTTTATGAGGCTGGGCGTTTCGTTCTCACTGCCCTTCACTGTGTTTGAACACGAGTTGTTGCCAATCACTAACAAACTGCCGATTAGTGCGGATAGTTTCTTATGCATAGACTTGTCTTTATTTAATTAATTTGAAAGGGTGGCCTAAACTGGTATCTAAAGCCGTCGGACTTCCGTGAAGAATGTTGGCCACTTCGCGGCATCCTCCATCGCACAACTTCTGCAAGTTGCATCCGTTGCAAGTCTGGGGCTTGTACTCACCTTTGGCGAACAGGTTCCAATAGTCCACGTCTTGAATCATCGGTTCCGATAACGCATGGCCCACAATGCGAGGAGAGTGGTTACATGTGCGTATCTGTCCTGCTGGGTCAATCACAAAAAAATTCGATGCGGCGGCGCAACGGTACCCGAACCTCAGGTGGCTGTAGGTCGATTCGTCGTCGATGGTGCAACCTGCTATTTCGGTACCCAAATTTCCTTTTCTGTTGGCGTAGGATAGCACCTCTTCTGCGGTGTCGAGCAAACCCTTTATCTGTTCGTGCGAAAGCAGGAGTTCTTCTATGTGGCTCAAGCCACGTCCGCCGGGCAGAAACCTGTTCAGCAGTACGGAAGATGCCCCGTTGAGAAGCGCATACGAAATGTTTTGGAATAGTTCGTGGTAATTGACCTTCGTTACAGTGATGTTTGCGGTGGTGGACACTCCCAGTTCTTTCGCCTTACGGAACCAATGGAGAACTCCCTCCACGTTATCGACTCCAGTCAGGTCTTTGAAGGTTCTGTAGCCTGGCATGCTTATGCAAAGGTGGACGTTCTGCTCTTTGAAGAAGTGGATCCACTCGTCGGTCAGTGTTTTGCCGTTCGAAATCTGCACTATCGTCTTTTCGAGTCCCCGTTTTTTACCTTCTTCGCGTATGTGCTTGATAACCTCACGCGTTCCTTCATATAGAGTGGCTTCGCCCCCAGTAATGGAAAAGTTTTCAACTCCCGCGTCGTATAGTTTGTCTATAATCTGTTTCCACTGGTCCGCGTCCATCTCTTTCCCCATGGGGTAGGTTGAGTTGGGAGCATACCAAGGGCAGGAACAGAACAAACACTTGTGGTTGCATTTGTAGGTCAGTTCCAAAACTGCCGATTTCGGGAGTTGTATATCGTTTCTCATATACTTGCTTTTATTTTGTGTATATGCACTTATATGCCAACCGCATTACCAGATTACCGCATCAAATATAGCAAATAATCATATACAAACAAAAAAGTCAGCCCATTCGGACTGACTTTATGTCTTGATGATGCAGAGTTGGTGAGCATACCGTCTCTACTAATTTAGGTGGTGACCCCGGCGGGATTCTAACCCGCGATCTTCAGAACCGGAATCTGACATTCTATACAACTGAACTACGGAGCCTTTTTATTTTTTGCAAAGATAAATAAAATTACGGAATTTACGCGTCAGAATTGTTGGCTCTGGTGCGTTTTCTTTCTTTTTGTTTCATTTTTACAATTCTACACCTAACAACTTAGCCTTCTGTTTGATGAAATCGAGAAGGAAGTCGAGCGTTTGTCTTTCGCCCAATGCCGAAACGTCTATGGATAGGGTGTAGGTGGAGGATTTCCCCCACGATTTATTGGAGTAGAAGTTGTAGTAGTTGGCGCGGCGCTTGTCTGCCAATTTCATCATTTCTAAAATCTTTTCGTCGCTTTCTCCTTCCATACGCTTTTTGATGCGTTGTATGCGGTCTTCTTCTGAACTATGGAGGAAGATGCTGATGCAGAAAGGGTTGTCACGGAGAACATAGTCGGAACAACGGCCTACGATGACGCATGGCTTCTCTTCTGCCAATCGGCGGATGGTGTCAGACTGCATTTTGAAAAGTTGGTCGTTGGACAAGAGGTTGTGGCTGAAGAAGCCTCCAGAAATATACTCTTCGATCTGTTGCAAAAAGAAATTTTTGTCCGATTTCTCGTCTGCTTTCTTGAAGAAGTCTGGGTCTAACCCATACTCTTTTGCCGTGACTGTGATGAGTTCGTTGTCGTAATAGTCGAATCCTAGTGCATCGGCCAATGCTTTGCCGATGGTCCTTCCTCCGGCTCCGAATTGGCGGCCTATGCTGATGATTATATTGTTCTTTCCCATTTCCTTGTGTTTTTAGAAGGTCTGATTTATTGGTTCTTTCTTTTCTTGTATCTGAATTCGTAATAGAGCATTCCGCAGGCCACAACGGTTGACATGGCGTCGGAAATCGGCATACTGAGCCAAACGCCATTGGTGTCGTAATATCGCGGAAGTATGAGCAGCAACGGCAAGAGGAAGAGTAGTTGGCGGGAAGCAGAGTGGAAGATGGCCCATTGTGCTCGTCCGATAGATTGGAAGAAGTTGGTCACCACCATTTGCATACCCACAATCGGGAATACACTCACTACGATGCGCATTCCTTTGGCAGAGATATCAATCAACTCTTGGTCGTCGGTAAAGAGTCCTGCCACTTGGTAGGGCAGCAACTCGCCGATAAGGAATGAGGCCGTCATAACGATGCTGGCGTATATGATAGTGAGCTTCAAGACTTGGTTGACGCGGGCTTGCTGGTTAGCACCAAAGTTGTAGCCTGCGATAGGTTGCATGCCTTGGTTCAATCCCATGACGAGCATGACAAAGAGCATCACCACTCCGTTGATAATGCCATAGGCACCGATGGCTAAGTCGCCTCCGTGGCTTTGCAGGGCGTTGTTGATGATGATGATGACCAGGCAGGAACAGGCGTGCATGACAAACGGAGCCATGCCGATAGAGAATATTCCACCGACGATTCGTGCTTTCAACTTGTAGATGCCTGCCTTGAAATGCAGGTAATTTTTCTTGTCTATGAAGTGGACGAGAACAAAGATGAGGGCTACAAGTTGCGCTATAACCGTGGCTGTGGCAGCGCCTCTGATTCCCCATCCGAAATAGAAGATGAAGATAGGGGCGAGGATGAGGTTCACCACGACGGTAAGCAGGGTTGTTATCATTGCCTTATTCGGATTGCCCGACGAACGCATCACGCTGTTGAGTCCGAGGTAGAGGTGCGTTATCACATTACCCAAGAGGATTACCTCCATAAAGTCGCGGGCGTAAGGGAGCGTATTTTCACTTGCACCGAAAACGTAGAGAATCTCGTCCAAGAAAGTTAGTCCGGCTAACATGAAGACGATTCCGAGGATGATGTTGAGTGTGAATACATTACCCAATACCATTTCAGCACTTTCCTTGTCTTTCTGGCCTAACTTGATGGAAACCAATGTAGCGCCTCCTGCTCCGATCATGGCACCGAAAGCGGCGGCAAGGTTCATCAGTGGAAAGGTCAATGCTAAGCCTGAAATGGCCAAAGAGCCAACTCCCTTTCCAATGAAAATGCGGTCTATGATGTTGTAGAGGGAGGAGGCCATCATAGCAACGATGGCAGGACCGGAATACTCCCAAAGTAGTTTTTTTATGTTTCCCGTGCCTAATATGGCCGGAGAACTTTTCTCGTTCATCTCTATTCTGCTTTTATAGAGGGACTATAGACACCCTCGATTTGTTTTGTAACCTATTGAAAATCTTATGCTTTTCTGAGAATGTAAATGGTGTTGGATGTGACTTGGTCGTTGTCCAATGCCTCCATTGAAAATCCGTTCTTTTCGGCAACGGCTGAAATCCTCTTTTGGGATGTGAAGTAGAGTTGTCCTGCCGTTTTGTTGAACTTGAATATCTTGGTGGAGAATACCTCAGTCATCTTTGTCACCTCATGTCGTTCCTGCTTTTCGCTGTCTCCGTCGCGTATGATGATGAATCCGTTGTCGGAGAGATTGTGCATACAATTCTCGATGAGTTTGTCTTGCATCTCGTAAGGCATGTAGTGGAGCATGTCGTTCATGAGGAATACATCGCTTTGAGGGACGATTTCCGATGTGGCGTCGCCTGCGATGAAGTTCAGTCGCTCGTGTTTCGAGAAGGTGTTGTTTGCCACCTCGATTTTCTCTTCGTCATAGTCTATTCCCGTGATTTGCCGCCCTTTGGCGACGAAAGAAAGCATGAAGGCCAAGAATCCGTAGCCACAGCCTATGTCGGTGATGCGGGCCTCTTTTGGAATGAGTTCGTCGAAGAGTTTGTAGTTGTTTTCAAGCATTACTTTCGTACGCATATACCATTCTGTGACAGGCCCTTTGTAGATGAAGTTTCTTGTCAGCAAGTGGTAGTAGTGGGGATTGTCCACCAATTGACGGTTGTATTCCATTTCCTTTTCATACTCTTGCTTGTAATAGCGGGAAATGTTCTTTTGGCGCTCTTGATAGGTTTCTCCCCAACTTTTGTCGTCTGCCTTGATGCGAGGCAACATTTTGATGGTCAGAAGACCTCTGTTGAGCATGAAGTCGTATTTCTTTAAGCCTTGGCCGTTACCTGTCATGATGATTGGAAGAATGTCCAAATTGAGTTTTTCGGCCAAGAAGAACGCCCCTTTATGGAAACGTTTCAATTCGTCGTTTTCTGAACGCATGCCTTCTGGGAAGATGGCAATGGAATAGCCTTTGGCGATGAGGTCTGGCAATTCGTTGTTCGGGTCTTCATAGCCTTCGCTGATATTGAAGAATCCTGCCATACGTACCAGTCCGCCCATAATTGGCGATTTCCATACCCAATCCTTCGTAATCATAATGATTTTAGGGGAAAGGGTGAGGATTTGCAAGATGTCAATCATGGATTGGTGATTGCAGATGATCATTGAAGGTCGGTCGAACTCCGTTTCGTCAATATCTTTTGTCTCTTGCTTTAATAGCGTACGCGAGATGTACATGATGTAGCGCACTAAGTGGGTGATGAGACGATGGATATGTCTCTCCTTACTCTCTCTCTTGATGGGAATAAAGCGCAACACGAATGCATAAAGGGTAAGCAAAAGCGTGAGTATCGTGAAGGAGCCAAAGATGAGAAGGAATAGCGTCAAACTGAAAATGGACCATGGCGCCAAGCCTTTCTTCGTACGGCTGGTGACGAAGAAGTCGAAGATGAGCGGTTGGATGGTGTAGGCAATCAGCAGCACGGCAAACATACCGATGATGGACGTGAACGAAACAGACTGCAAGGCTGGGTGTTTAGCAAAGGCTAAGGCTCCCATGCCGACGATGGTCGTGAAGGCCGAGTAGAAGATGGCCGTTTTGTGGGCGGCGAACATCTTCTTGCCTGTTCGGTATTCATAGAGGAGACCATCGGAGATGAAGATGCTGAAATCGTCACCGATACCGAAGATGAAGGTCGATATGATGATGTTCACGATGTTGAATTCAATGCCGAAGAGCGCCATCAGTCCGAGGATGATGAACCAACTGAGCGCCATCGGTGTGAAGGAGAGCAAAGCCAATTCAAAGCGTCCGTAAGAGATGAGCAGCGCAATGAATACGATGAAGGAGGAGACGAAGAGGACGAAGTAGAAGTCGTCTTTGATGGAACTAACGAAGTTGGATGCAAAGAAAGGCTTGTCCAAAATGACGATGTTCTTGTCGTCTTGGAACTCTGCGTAGATGCTTGCCTTATCCTCTTCTTTCAGTTTTATCTGGCTGATAGCCATCGTGATGTCTGCCTCTTTGGTAATCCAGTCTGAATAGATTCTTGTAGAGTCAGAATAAGCCTCGTAACCGATGGTCGAATAGTCCTTGTTGAGGATTGCCCAGAAATCTTCAAAACTATCTACATCGAAAGGGGTGTTGTTGCACGCTTCTTGGACCGTCGCTTTTAGAACCGTCTTGCGTTCGGCCGTCCAATAGTTCTTCCAACGGTCAATTCTTGCCAGTTGTTCGCTTGTAGGGTAGAGTAGGCTTTCGCCTGTAGCATATTCTGCGATTGCTCCAGCCGTTTTCAACGAGTCGATTTTCTTGTTCATCGCGCCGTAGGATTGTAAGGCTTCTTCTTCGTTTTCGCCTGTGGCGATGAAGTATATGTTCTTGTAGTCCTTTTGGAAAACGGAGTCGAGTTTCACTTCCGTAGCGCGGAGGTGTGTGGGTTGGAAACTGAGTGAATTCATGTCGGCGTTGAACTTCACGTCGTTGGAGAAGTAGAGTCCGAGAGCCGATAGGAGCAAGATGCCGAAGACTAACCAACGGTTTTTCTCGTATCGGTAAGCGTTTAGTTTCTCTACGGCCGTCAAGAATCTGTTCGACTTGATGGAGCCGTCGCCCACAAGGAAATGGGGTAAGTAGATGAGGCAGAAGATGGTCGTTCCGATGATGGTCAGGGAGGCGAACCATCCAAAGTCTTGCAATACTTCAGAGGAGGTGAACACCAGACTGAAGAATGCGCCTATTGTCGTGAAACTTCCGATGGTGAGCGGTTCGGCCATCTCTTTGATGATCTCTTCGCAGTTCTTCGTGTGTTCGCGGTGTGCCACCACATGTATGGAATAACTGAGCACCACGCCAAAGACAGCAGAGCCTGCACCGATGGCGATGAGAGACATGTCTCCTTTTATGAAACTTAGAATCGCCAGAGCGAACAACCCTCCGAAAAGGACGGGAAGCAAGATGAGCAGAAGCGATAGTTTATTGCGGAAAGAAAGAACGATGACCACGCTGATGATGGTCAGGGCGATGCCGAGCGTCAGCATCGTGTCGTGCTTGATTTGTCGTGAGTTGTAAACGGCTACGGCAGGGCCGCCAAAATATTCCGCTGTGATGTCCGGACGCTCTATGGCGAGGTCGTTGAGGCAGTCCTCTATGGCATCAATCAGTTTGGCATTCTCCGTCGTGTTGCCCGCAGGGTAGTGAGGCTCAATGAAGAGCATCATGGATTTGCCGTCTTGAGTGAAGAGGTGTTCGTTCTCCACTTGGTAGTTGCCGCTCATCTGCATGGAGCGTAATCGTTCCATGGGTTTGAATCCCCAGCCGAGCGGGTCTTTCAAGATGAAGTTGGTGGAGAATGAGCCCATTGGCGAAGCGATGACTTCGTAGTTCTTCTGCATCTTCTGTTTTAGTGCAGGGAGCGTCAATGAGGAGTCTATTCGGGCAAAGTCTGCCGAGTCGAGGAAGATGGGGAGGTTGTCATAGATGAAATCTGTCACGGAAAGCATCTTTTCACCATCTACCTTGCTTGTTATCTGGTTGATGTGTGTCTTGCCTATGGAAGAGTCGATGCGGGTGGCGAGTTGGTCGCCCGTCTCCATCAATTGTTCCTTATTGCCTTCTGCCGAGGTGAGCAAGACAATCAGTTTGTCTTTTACTTTGAGGTTTTGGAAGACTGCATTGATGCGGTCTGATTCGGTAGAATTGGGGATGAATTTTGTAATGTCCTCTTCGTATCTGACGTTCATGGCAAAGTGGCCCATGAGGATAAAGAGGAAAACCATGCTACTGTATAGAAGTTTCTTGTGGCCTTGAAAAAATCTATAAATTGCAATGAATAAAGATGACATTGTATGATTGTTTGATTCGTGTCGGAAGGAGACGCTTCTCCTTCCATTCTATCCAAGCCTGACGATAAAATCGTTGGGTATAGAGTTGATGTTATAAAATGAGCAAACGAGGCTCTCGCCCTCAAAGGGGAAAGCCTCGTATGTTTGATTCTTTAATGTTTATTCTTCCATGTAATCGTCATCGATCACCTCTTCGAATTCGTCGCTCATGATAGGCGCTTGTCTTTTGAATCCTTCACAGAGGGAGATGATGGTTTCCGTACTGGAGATGCCGTTGATGGGCTGTAGTTTCTCTTGGATGATACGGAGGAAATCCATGTTGTTCTTTGCATAGATCTTGATGAACATAGCATACTTGCCAGTTGTGTAGTGACACTCTACCACTTCGGGAATCTTATGCAATTCGTCGGCCACTTCCTTGAATAGGTTGGCGTCTTTCAAGAAGATGCCCATGTAGGCACATGTGTTGTAGCCGATTTTAGTGGGGTCGAGTATGAACTCTGAACCTTTTATCACTTCAAGATTCTGAAGTTTTTGAATGCGTTGGTGAATCGCGGCTCCCGATACGTTACATTCGCGGGCAACTTCAAGGAACGGGATTCTGGCATTGTTAGATATCAACTTCAATATCTTTTCGTCCAATTTATCTATTTGGTGGTGTCCCATACTTGTTTGATTTAAGGGAAATTCTGTAAATTCCCCGATTTCCTAATTTTACATTTGAGGATTCCTTGAAAATCACGGTAAAGCAATTTTTTAATTTCTCTACGAGGAGATTTCTATTTTGTCCCCAATTATTTGTCAAAGAGTTTGGCAAGAGCCGTTCTCTATTCTCTGCAAAGTTACAAAAAATTGTCTATTCTTGAAAAATCAGAAAAGTTGATATTCTCCTTGAAACTTATCTTATATCCAGGAACGTCTCGTCGTGTCTGATCTTTTCTTTCATGTAGTTGAGATGTTTAATCATCTCATCAATGTCGTGGTGAAGAATCGCTTTGTTGATTTCCACGTGTTTCGTATATTCAAAAGGATAGAGCTGCTTGTATTTTGATCTGTCTTCCGCCACACCGTTCAGGTCGTTCATCAAATTCTGAAACTTCTTTTCGAGTTCCTCCTTGCAAAAAGTGACCTTCTCTTTCTTCGCTAATATGTTTTCCATGATAATCTGTTTTAAAGTTGTAACAAATTCTTTTGATAAACATACGATTTATTTTTGTAGTTTGCAAGAAAAAATCAATAAAAAAGAGCGCACGATTTGTGATGTGCCATCCTCGTATGATTTCTTGGTGTTTGCCTTTAGACAATCAATTTCCGTTGAAAGCAGATAACTTCTTTTCTGCTTCGTCAAGCGAATTTAGTTTCCCGACATCAATCATTTCCAAAGAGGTGGAAACGGAGGCTTGGAATTGTAGTTGGTTGGCCTCGGAAATGTAGAAGTCCATGATGGGGAACTTCTCTGGGTAGCGCTCCATTTGTTTGAAAACGGAGGGCGACATGACATGGATGCCAGAGAAAGCATATTTCTCGTAATGGTCTGCATCGAAATCAGCGATAGGAGATTTCACCTCGCCCGTCGTCTCGTTCTTCCAGCCTTGAAGCCTATGCTCTTGATTGAAGAGCAGGTAGCGGCTTGTTTTACGTTGGCTCACCAATAGGGTGGCATCGGCTTGGCTTTGGATATGTCGCTTGTATAGTGCCACGAGGTCGGCGTTGGAGATGATGTCCACGTTGTGGATAAGGAACGGCTCGTTTTCGCCGAGGAGGGAACTTGCTTTCTTGATGCCTCCCCCTGTGTCCAAGAGGCGTTCTGTCTCATCAGAAACGGAGATGTTCAGTCCGAAGTTGTTGTTGGCCTTCAGATATTGAATGATTTGGTCGGAAAAGTGATGCACGTTGATGACGATGTCTCCGAATCCGCTCTTTTCTAATTTCTCGACGACATGGCGCAAAAGGGGCTTCCCTGCCACGGGCACCAGTGCCTTAGGCATAGTGTCGGTCAGCGGCTTGAGTCGTGTGCCGAGGCCGGCGGCGAATATCATTGCTTTCACTTCTTCTCCGTTTTTTTCTTGGTCTCTTCTGTTGTTGCCTTAGGCGATAGCAGTTGGTCATAGCGAGCGTTGTCGTTGAGGAGTTCCACTGCGGCCTTGAAGGTCTTGTCTCGCTTCAGCATTTCTGCTATTTCTCCCTTCTGGTAGTAATAGCGTTTGGCGATTTCAATGCTGATGAGGTCCACAATCTCATCTTTAAAGAGGTCAAGGTCTTTTTCTACATTGTGCGAAAGTTTGCCTTCCAGCGCTTTGAACTCTTCGGATGAACTTTCGAAATACCCCTCTTCTTTGGCTATCTCCTTGAGGCTGTTGAGCACCTCTTCCGTTTTCAGTTTGTATGAGAAGTTCTTCTCCTTTACGAATTTTTTGAAATCTTCGTAATCCTCAAATTTGAAGTCGTTTAGCGAACCAATGGTTTCGTGCTTCTCTTGGAAAATGTTGACATAGTCGAAGATTAAATTGTTGGAATACAAGTAGTAGGCGATTGTTGAACCTTTTTCTGGCTCAACATATAGGTCTGGGTTGATGCCTCCACCGTCACGTACGATTCTTCCTTTGGCCGTTTTGAACTCGGTTGTCAAACTGTCTGGAATGCGTTGTACATATCCGTCCTTGCTGCGTCTTGAGTAGTCGATGGCTTGGATGCATCGTCCGCTTGGAATATAATATTTCGAAATGGTCACCTTCAAATTGCCGCCATACGGGAGGTTACGGGTGGTTTGTACCAATCCTTTTCCGTAGGTGCGCTCGCCAACGATAGCAGCGCGGTCGAGGTCTTGGAGTGAACCGGCCAAAATTTCGGCAGCGGATGCCGAGTTCCTGTTTACAAGGACGGCAATAGGGATGTGGCGGTCAACCGGTTCGCGAGTGGCTTTGTAGGTTTCGTCCCACTGCTTTACCTTGCCTTGCGTATAGACGATGGTTGACTTCTTCTCGACGAAGAGGTTGGTGATTCTGACCGCCTCGCCCAAGATTCCTCCAGGGTTGTTGCGGAGGTCTATGACGAGCGCCTTGATGCCCTTTTTCTTCATCTCGGCAAAGGCGTCAGCAAAGGCATCGCCTGACTTCTCTGTGAAACTTGAGAAGTTGATGTAACCGATGCCGTCCTTAATGGTCGAGTAGGAGACAGGCGGGATACTGATTTTGTCACGCATGACATCTATCTTGATCTCCTCTTTCCCGTTGCGGCGGACTTTCACCTTGACTATGGTTTTGGCTTGTCCTTTGAGTAGTTCGCTTGCTTGACTGGTGGTTTTGCCGTTGAGGCTTTGACCGTCGATTTCGATGAATACGTCGCCTGTCTTAAGTCCGCTCTTGAAAGCAGGCATCCCCTCGTAGATTTCGGAGATGTATATCTCTCCATTCCTTTCGCCTATGATGGCTCCGACACCAGCATATTCGCCTGTGGTCATGAACTTTAGATTGTCCATTTCCGATTCGGGTATATAGGTTGTATAGGGGTCCAAGTTGTTGAGCATGGCGTCAATGCCATACTTGATCTCTTTCTCTGGTTGTATGGTGTCAACATAGAGCATATCCAACTCTTTGTAGATGGAGTTGAAGATGTCCAAGTTTTTGGAAGTCTCAAATTCTCTTGTCCCTCTCTTCTCGGCTGCTTGGCTGAGTGGGAGAAGAAGAGACGCTAATGCGATTGAGAGTATTCTTTTCTTCATAAATTCTTATATGGTTTCTATTTTTTGTAAAGGTAGGCATTTGTAAGTTTTTGACAAATTAAAAGAATCTTAAAAACTGCTTTTTCTTCCAAAGGCTTCCTTTACTCGAATTTGATTGACTTTGCTGGATTTATTTTTGTGATGATGTAGGACGGAGCAATCGTGATGAGAAGAAGTATGAGAAATGCTCCGGCGTTGATTAGCAATACGTTAGTGGGCGTGATGGCGATTGGAACTGCCTCCACATAATAAACGTCCGGGTCAAGTTTTATCAGTGCGAAATACTTTTGGATGAGGCAAGCGGCAATGCCGATGAAGTTGCCTATCAATAGACCTTTGGCGATGAGAAAGGCTGATTGACAAAGGAATATCCGTCGGATGGTCCAGTTGTTTGCCCCTAATGCCTTTAGTATGCCGATCATATTGGTGTGTTCCAAAATAAGGATCAGTAAGCCCGAGATCATGGTGAAGCCTGCCACCAAAGCCATTAGAATGAGTATGACGATGACGTTCATGTCCAAAAGATCCAACCAACTGAAAATCTGTGGATTGATTTGCTTGATGGAGCGGAGTAGGTAGGAGGCGCCATTTTCGTCGAAGCGGTTGCCCATGACGTCGAAAGTCTCTTCCAATGCAAGGTCGAGGTGGTCGTAGTCGTCCGTCAGAATTTCCAGTCCGCTGCATTGGTTTTCGCTCCAGTTGTTGAGGCGTTGGATGATGCGCTTGTCGCAGAGGACGAAGAGCTTGTCGTAGTCGCCAAAGCCAGTGGCGTATATGCCTTGGACGGTCAGCGGTCGAACACGCACTTTCCCTTCGATGACGAAGTAGGCCAGTAACTTGTCGTTGACTTTGATCTTCAGCATGTCCGAAATCTTCTGGGAGATAAGGATGTTCTTGCTGATGGTGCTGTCTTCAAACGAGAGAATTTCGCCCTCTTTGAGGTTGGATTGGAAAAAGGCCCAGTCGAACTCTTGGTCGATGCCTTTCATCACGATGCCTTGGAAGTTGCCATCGGCGTTGATGATGCCCGGTTGGGTGGCAAATTCGTGGACATGCTTGATCCATTGACCTTTACACAGTTTTTCCTTGATGCCCTCGCTGAATGTAATGGGGTCTGTTTCGTACGTTTGATTGCTATACGACGAACTCACTTGGATGTGCGATCCGAACCCGACAAGTTTGCTGCGCACCTCCTGTTTGAAGCCGATGACGATGGAGACGGCGACAATCATGACGGCCAAACCCATGGCAATGCCTCCGATGGCAATGCGAACGGCAGGACGGGAGACCTTCTTGCCCTTCTCTTTGTTGAAATGGATTCGCTTCGCTATGAACAACTCGAACTTCATCGTCTCGTCTTTAGTTTAGGCTATTCCCCGTTTTTTTTGACTGATTTCGCGTGCGAGCAATTCAGTCGCAGAAGAGGGAAGAGCGTTATTTTATGAAAAAAACGGATGGCAACCTATTAAGGGCCATCCGTTGATTTTATCTTTATTGTTTATATTGTGCGTCCAGGATAAACTTCCAACGCCTTTCTGAGCACGATTAGAGCCTTTGCCAACTCCTCTTTTTCAAGGACATAGGCAACTCTGACTTCGTCTCTACCCAAATTGTCGGCCGTGTAGAATCCTGAGCAAGGGGCCATCATGACGGTTTGTCCTTCGTATTCGAAGTCGTTGAGCAGCCAAGCGCAGAACTTGTCCGAATCGTCGATCGGCAGTTTAGCCACTGTATAGAAAGCACCCATCGGAATCGGCGTATAAACGCCAGGAATACGGTTGAGGCCGTCGATGAGGAATTTTCTTCTCTCCACGTACTCGTTGTACATCTCAAGCATATACTCCTTGGAGGTGTCAATGGAAGCCTCGGCGATGATTTGTCCGATAAGCGGTGGGCTCAAGCGGGCCTGGCAGAACTTCATGACGCTCTTTCTTACCTCTGCGTTCTTTGTCACCAATGCACCGATACGGATACCGCACTCGTTGTAACGCTTTGAAACAGAGTCGAAGAGGACGACGTTTTCGTCGATTCCCTCCAAGTGGAAAGCCGAAATATAAGGGGCACCCGTGTAGCAGAACTCTCTATACACCTCGTCTGAGAACAAGTACAAGTCGTACTTCTTCACCAAATCGCGGATTTTGTTCATCTCCGTTTGAGTATAGAGGTAGCCCGTTGGGTTGTTTGGATTGCAGATGAGGATACCTTTCGTGCGTGGAGTAATCAACTCCTCGAACTTTTCAACGGGAGGAAGTGCAAAACCCTCTTCGATCGTTGAAACGACAGGCTTTACGATGGCACCCGCGCCGATGGCGAAGGCTGTGTAGTTGGCATACGCAGGCTCTGGCACAATGATTTCATCTCCTGGGTCGAGGCACGCCATAAAGGCGAAGTTCACCGCCTCTGAACCACCCGTGGTGACGATGATGTCGTTTTCGTCCACGTCGATGTTGAATCCGTGGTAGTATTGCGCCAATTTCTTACGAAGACTCTTGAATCCGTTACTTGGACTATATTCGAGGATGCTTCTGTCAATCTTCTTCATTGCCTCGAAGGCGATTTTAGGCGTCTTTACATCGGGCTGTCCGATGTTTAGGTGATATACTTTCACGCCTCTCTCTTTCGCCTTGTCTGATAGCGGAACCAGCTTTCTGATAGGGGATTCTGGCATTATGTGTCCCCGGTTGGAAGTCTGTGGCATCTTAATTTATATTGTTTAAAAAGCAGCTGCGTACTTTGACCAACTTGCTGTTATTGTTTCTTTGTTTCCCGTTTGTTTGGAGATAATTCTCAATCTGCAAGGTTATCACATCTATTTTTCAAAATCAAAAAAAAGAATGACATTCTTCTTTGAATGAGAGTAAAAGGTTCATTTCTTCCATTTGAGACCTTGGCGACTATCTCTTTCTCTCAATCGTTTTTCGAGTTTTGCCGTGAACTCGTAGTTTTTCAGTCCCCAATTGGGTAAGATGCGGAATTCGCTGGGTGATTGGGAGACGAATCGTTCTATGACGAAAGTTGGGTTCACGCGTTCGATGAAGTCGATGGCAAGGTCGATGTATTCGTCGGCCGTATAGAATTTGAACCATTCTGGGCGTTTTGCATATTCCGTTGCCATTTTAGTTCCTCTGATGAGTTGCAACTGATGAAGTTTGATGCTTGTTAGCGGAAGTTCCGAGATGCGTTCGGCATGAGAGAGGATTTCTTCTCTGCTTTCTCCCGGCAGCCCTAATATGAGGTGTGCGCAGGTGTGTATCTTCCGGTCTGCCGTTTGGCGGATGGCTTTTTGCGAAGCCTCGAATAGATGGCCCCTGTTGATGGCTTGGAGGGTACGGTCTATTGTCGATTCCACGCCGTATTCCACCATGACGTATCGCTCTTGGGCTAAATGGCCTAAGTAGTCGAGCAACTCTTCGTTGACGCAGTCTGGACGGGTGCCGATGACAATGCCTACTACGTCGGGGTGTGACAATGCCTCTTCGTAGCGTTGCTTCAAGATGGCGTTGGGGGCATAGGTGTTGGAGTAGGCTTGAAAATAGGCCAAGTATTTTTGCCCTTCGTATTTCTTGAAGAACTCCACTCCTTCGTCCAACTGTTGGCGGATGGATTTGTCGGGTTGGCAATATTCGGGGTTGAAGGTTTGGTTGTTGCAAAAGGTACATCCTCCGTGGCTGATGGATCCGTCGCGGTTGGGGCAGGTGAACCCTGCATTGATGGATATTTTCTGCACCTTGAAATCGGGAAATACTCCTTTTAAATAGGAGGAGTAGTCGTTGTATCTTTTGTCGAGTGTAGCCATTTTGTTGCTCTTTTTGCAAAAGTAGGGAAAATATTAGTGATAAGTGGCAAGATGGGTCGCCTCTTTCTCGTTGTGACTTCGTTGCTCCTGAAAAGACGATGTGCTGGGAGCAATAGAGCATGCGGTCTAAGGCGTTTGGGGAGAAATAGGCATTCGTTGTTGAAAAAATAAGACGAAATGCCATTGAATCGCTACCAATATGGTTTAAAAACATATATTTTTAGTTTGATGAATGATAAGAAATGTAGTATATTAGCAAAACTAAAGAATGGAGAATTTCACAACGATAATCAGTTGAAAAAACATTCTGAAACTTGGTGGACGACCCAAAGCGTTTGCTGAAAAAATTAATTCGAAATTTGTGTAGATATGTTGACTAGGGATGATATGGATTGCCTATCCAAAAAAGGCATAAGCGAGGCTGCGTTGGAAGACCAGTTGGCTCGTTTTAGGGAAGGATTCCCATATCTCACGGTGTGCAGCCCTGCAACCTTGGGGAATGGCATTGTGCGTATTGATGAAACATCGAAAGCGAACTGTAAAAGAGAGTGGAACGACTATTTGGCTAAGGATGTCAATGTAGTCAAATTTGTGCCGGCTTCGGGTGCGGCGAGCCGAATGTTCAAGAGCCTCTATGAGTTTATGGAGTTGTCGGACGGCGTTCTTTCACGCGAAGCGGATATGAAGTTTTTTAGCGAGATAGAGAAATTTGCCTTCTTCAACGTATTGAATGAAAAGTGTACGGAGAGGGAGGGTAAAAATGTCGCGGAACTTTGTCGCCAAGGAAGACACAAGTCGGTTGTCTCTAATGTGTTGAACGATAAAGGTTTGAATTACGGAGCGTTGCCGAAGGGCTTGTTGCTCTTCCATCGTTACGAGGATGGTAACAGAACTCCGTTCGAAGAGCATTTGGCGGAAGGTGCGATGTATGCGAAAAATGCTCACGGCAAAGTGCGTCTGCACTATACGGTCTCGCAAGAACATATGAACCTGTTCCGTGATATATGTAATCGTGCCGTGCCGTTCTTTAGTAAAAAGTATGGTGTGGAATATGAAGTGACCTTCTCGGTCCAGAAGCCTTCCACAGATACGGTGGCAGTGGACAAGGACAATAACTTCTTCCGAAAGAGCGATGGCAGTTTGCTTTTCCGTCCGGGTGGACACGGTGCTTTGATCGAAAATTTGAATGACATTGATGCGGATATCGTATTTATAAAGAATATCGACAATGTGGTGCCTGATAGTTTCAAGCAGGATACCGTTGAGTATAAGCAGGTGATTGCTGGTTTGCTTGTCGGTTTGCAGAAGCAGGTGCACGAATACCAACGCATATTGGATGAAGGGGCAACGGAAGAGCAGGTGAATGAGATGATCGATTACTGTGAAAAGCGTCTCTGCTTCTTCTGTACAGGCATCCGTTCGAAATCTTTCGATGAAAAGGTGACTTATTTGACCAATAAGTTGAATAGGCCTATTCGTGTCTGTGGAATGGTGAAGAACGAAGGTGAGCCAGGTGGTGGTCCGTTCCTTTGCGTCAATCCAGACGGTACTCGTTCATTGCAAATTCTGGAGAGTTCTCAGTTTGACAAGAACGATGAGTCACAATGGGGAATCATGCAACGTGCGGAGTTCTTCAATCCTGTTGACTTGGTTTGTGCGGTGAAAAACTATAAGGGGGAGAAGTTCGACTTGCCTAAGTATGTTGACCCTAACACGGGCTTCATCTCGTTGAAGTCGAAAGACGGCAAGGAGTTGAAGGCGTTGGAGTTGCCTGGCTTGTGGAACGGCGCGATGTCCGACTGGATTACCATCTTCGTAGAAGTGCCTATCTCAACCTTTAATCCTGTAAAGGTGGTGAATGACCTTTTGCGTAAGGAACACCAAAGCGAGTAAGATTTTTTCGGCTAAATTTAAGATAGGGGCTGGCGAAACCATAATGGTTTGGACAGCCCTCTTTTTATTGGGAAAATTGTTTTTTGTTGCTTTGGCAGGAAAACAAAAAAGAGTTTAAGCCACGCCTGACTTAAACTCTTTTTTATGGGACTTCTGCCCCTTAATGCAGATTCGAATCTACCATCAATATTTCACGATTTTTATTACGTCTCCTTCGATGTGGAGGAGGTAAACACCAGGGATGAGTTGACTACCGATGCGTGCGCCTTTATGAGCTTGGCCTATCTCGATGACATCACCTGCAATGTTAGAAATTGTATATTCAGACTCCGAATTTAAGGTCCACTCCGTAGTGGTTGGGTTAGGATAGACGATGTTGTCTGCCGTAGCCTCATCGCATCCGTTAGGTACGTAAGAGCACTTTACGCTGCCGTTTTCCGCGTCAGGCGATGCAATGGCAAGGCCGTTGCTCTCTTTTCCGCAGGCAGGGAAAATCTTGAGATCGGATGTTCCGTCAGCATTTCTACCATAAGAACCGTCTCTGTCGTGCAACTTGTAGGTTACCTCGTCGATCTTCTCCTCGCGTCCCTCGTAAGGAATGACCAATTGGATACGTTGCTCTGCCGACGCACTGAGTTTGAAGTCGAGGTGGAGCGGACCGCTGGTTGGCTCTTTGTCGCACCACAACATGGCTCTTCCCTTGGCAGGGATGATGGTTGTGCTGTAATTGTAAGGAATGACTGAAGATGCGCCGGTGGTCATGTTTTTGACAATCATGCCAGCCAAGTCCACCTCGTGGTCCTCGTTGTTGTAAACTTCGATCCAGTCAGGCTTTGACCCATATTCATCTTCGGTGCTTCCGTTAGAGGCGCAGAACTCGTTGAGGAAGAGTTGAGGCAACTTGAACTCGTTGTCTTTGACGAAGGATACTTGTATCTCCATTCCGTTGTCGGCAACTGTGCCTACATAAGATGTGGCGTTGCCGTTTTGTGTCGAACCGTTGATGGTCCAAGATTGAATCTTGTAGCCGAATGGTTCGCGAACCTCAATTTTGATGCGCTCTCCGACGAAAAGTTGGCGCTCGTAAGCCGAGTTTTCCGACTTGATTTTGTTCACCATAAAACTGTATTCAGGAGTGGCTCCTCCGAAGTTGAGGCGTACGTTGACCTTTGCCTTGGTTGACTGTACTTCGTAGTAGTTGACGAGTTGTCGTTCAACAATGGTTGGGCGTTGGTTGGAGAATGTCTTCATGCTCTCGATGCCGCTCTCGTATTGTTGTTGGGTTCCTGCACCCAATCCGTTGCGTTGGAACATGGCGCAGACTTCCGTTTGCGTCAGTTGGGCGATAGAGTCCATTACGGCCACGATACGTTGATAGTTGAACTTCGTCTCTAATAAATAGGTGTATCTGTCCAAGAACTTGTATTTGAAGTCCTCGTTTTTCATGCAAGAACTGAATAGCGTGCAGTAACTTTGGTCAACGGTTGATGTGCCTCCACCGAAGCCGCCGCCCCAATCAAATCCGCCGAAGCCGCCACCGCCCCAGTCGAAGCCGCCACCACCGATGCCGCCCCAGCCGCCATTGCCGCCAGGTGTGACTCCGCCGCCATTGTTGTTGTTCGAGTTGTCAGCGGCGTTGCCAATCGTAGTGAAGAGCAACATGTTGTTGTTCACGTTTGTGTGTTGAGACATACCGAAGTCAACGTCGAAGAGGATCCAACGGAACTTTCCACCGTCGATTTTTCTCCACAACTTGGTGTTGTTGTTCACCCAGTCGGTGTTGCCTATGAATTGCTGGATGATTTGGTAGTCGATGTATTCGTCGATATCCATTATTTCGGACAACTTGTCGAAGAAGTCTGCATCGGAATAGTGTTGCTGAGCATACTGTTCCATCTCCTTGTAAACTTTGTTTGTTCCGATTTGGGCTACGTAACCTTCGCCCTTTATGACACGGAGATATTCGATTTCGTCTTCTTCCAAACCGTAGTTTTGGTAAATGTAATCTTCGTCGGTGCGCTCACGTAGGCCCATAAGACCTTTGTATTCGCCGTTCAAGAAGTATGCGACCGGTTGGTAGGCTTGGTAGTCGATGTTCATCCCCTTGGTCAGCGACTGCATAAATCCGTCTCTCCAACGAGGGTAGAGGTACCATCCGTTGCCACCGTTGCGGAGCGCAAGACTCTTGTATTTCTTGTAACTTCTGTCGGCAAAGAAGTTGGTGTATTGGAACTTGTTGGCGCCTGTGCGCTTGTTGGCCTTGATTTTGAAACTCTTTACATCGTGTGAGCGGGAGCATCCTCCGAATATGCCTACCTCCACCTCTTGGCAGTCCACCACTTGACCGTTGACGATGTACTCGAAATTGGCAGGACGTGTCCAGTCTTGGTTGTAGTTGGCGTTGCCGTTCATATCACTAGAACAAGCGGAAGGAGCACCGTTCGTGCCTTTTACGCAGAGGCCTAAGCGGTCGCCGTAGAAGTGGTCTCTGTCGGATGACAAAGAGACGATAGGCAATTGGGACGAACCGCAAGCCGAATAGAGGTCGTTGGTGAAGAGGTAGGATCCTGTGGCCACCGGGCTGTAAAGAGCACCGTCTTTATAGGCTCTTGCTCTTACAATTGTCGTTTGGCTGATGGCAATGGGCGCAGAGTAGGCTGTTCCGTTGGTTGGCGTCGGAATGCTTCCGTCCAATGTGTAGTAGATGGTCGCATCGGCCGTGTTGGTCGTCAATGTTACAGAAGCCGAACCTGAGTTGACAACGCCTGGGTTGGTGCCCGAGAACTTGGGTGTTTCTACTCTATTCGAGATGGCATAAGTAGGAGCGTTCTCTTGGCCTGGAGTCGGTGCCATAAAGCCGCCGTCGCCGTAAGAGAGGTGCGGGTATTGCTTAGGGTATGCTATGCTTATTCTTTGGTTGCCGTTGCTCAATGTGAGCGTTCCTGCGTCGGACGTTAGTTTCTGGGTTATGCAGCCGGCCGATTTGACGTTGGAGAGCGGAAGCATTCCTCCGTTTGTCTCTTTGTCAGTTCCGAAGAATAGCAAGTTGTAGCCTTGTTGTAGGACGTGGGATTGAGTGAGTCGGATAGACCAGTTCGGACTGCCTTCCTTCTCGTTGGTGATAGTCCAGCCGTTTAGGTCCACCTGTCCACCGTCATTGTAGATTTCTACATAACCGTTGTAGTCGTATTGTTCGCTGACGATGGTGGAGATGTTGCTGGGCATTATCTCCGTAATCTTTATTTCTGCATGGCTTTGGGAGGCACATGCTAAAAGGGCCGGAGCCATTAGCAGCCTCAGTTTTTTAGAAGTCTGATGTAAGTTGATGTGTTTCATGTGGAAAGCGTTTTTTTTTGGTTCAGCCTAAGCCTTTATTAAGGGACATTCAATGAATCCCCTGTTTTTTAATGTTTGTCATTTGGTCGCTCTTGTCGGTCAGACAAATTCTGCAAAATCCCTGCGAAGCAATTAGTAGAAACGCGTAGAAATGTCTTGTGCATTGTGGCAACCTGTGACAATCATACGATGCAAATATAATAATAGTATTGTTTCTCCCCAACGAAAATGGGGTCTCCTTTGGTTGAGAAAAGATAGTTTTCAGTATAAGTGTGTTTTATTGCGTTGAAAGGCGAATTTCTTCCAAGTAGTAGAATGGATAAGTGTTTGGACGAGGAGGTTTAATGTCCGTATTGGAGAGAAGTTTCTTTCTTGGATGATATTCTATTGTAATGGTTTTTGCCCGATTATATATCAAACTGAAACCAAAAGAACGAAAATGTGTGTAGGTTTTCTTTAAAGTGCGTCGTTTTATTGATATTTTTGCTACAAAATTGTGCTGATACATTGAAAAAATGATATATTTGCACATTGAAATTTAGAAAGGTATAGCAATGAGTCAATTGATAATTCCAAAGGGATACCGACCAATTCTTGATATTAAGCAGACTGAGTTGGGTATCAAAAAGATTAAAGACTTCTTCCAAGGAAGTTTGTCGGCAGAGTTGAGACTTAGAAGGGTGACAGCCCCTTTGTTCGTTATGCAAGGACAAGGTATCAACGATGACTTGAATGGTATAGAGCGTCCAGTGTCGTTCCCTATCAAGGATATGGGTGACCGTCGCGCCGAAGTGGTTCACTCTTTGGCAAAGTGGAAAAGAATGATGCTTGCCGATTATAATATCGAGGCAGGATATGGACTTTATACAGATATGAATGCTATTCGTCCGGACGAGGAGATGGACAACCTCCACTCTTTGTATGTGGATCAATGGGACTGGGAGCGTCATATTAATAAGGAGGATAGGACGATTGACTATTTGAAGGACATCGTTTCTCGCATCTATTCGGTTATGTACCGCACGGAATATGTGGTTTATGAAATGTTCCCTTCCATCAAGCCTTCTTTGCCAGAGAAGATTACCTTCATTCATGCAGAGGAGTTGCGTCAACTTTATCCAAACTTGACTCCGAAGGAACGTGAGAATGAAATCGCAAAGAAATATAGAGCCGTATTTATTATTGGTATCGGTGGCCCTCTTGGCGACGGAAAGAAGCACGACGGCCGTGCTCCAGACTATGACGATTGGACTACACCAGGCGTGAACGGCTTGCCAGGTTTGAACGGTGACATCATCGTTTGGAACGAAGTGTTGGGCATGTCATTCGAACTCTCTTCAATGGGTATCCGTGTTGATAAGGAGGCTTTGTTGCGTCAGTTGGAGATGTCGGGGCAAGAGCAACGTAAGGAACTCTATTTCCACAAACGCTTGTTGGAGGGTTCTTTGCCACTTTCTGTGGGTGGTGGAATCGGTCAATCTCGTCTTTGTATGTTCTTCTTGAAGAAGGCTCACGTCGGCGAAATCCAAGCCAGCATCTGGCCAGACGATATGAGAAAGACTTGTGCTGAAAATAATATTCCTTTGATTTAAGCGGACTTCTAAGTAAGAACTCTTATTAAATAAGGAGTAGCCTCAATCAGTAGAGACGTGGTTCTTCCACGTCTTTGCATTCCATAATAAATCTAAAAAGCCCGGAAACTTTCTGGGCTTTTTTTGTTTCGTAAACAATATTCTTGTAAGTTTGTACATAGGTTTGTTAAGGTCGTATGGCTTTTTCGTATTCCTATTTTTTTTGATTTGTTGAATGTAACTCATATAAGATGAAGAAATTTTTGATGATGGTGGCGCTTGTGCTCTCGTTTGGCTTTTCCGCTGTGGCCGATAGCAACGAGGAATTGCAGAAGTTGACACATGCTGTTTATTTTACAAGCCATTATTATGTAGATTCTGTGAAAATGAGCAAGTTGGTTGATGATGCCATCGTCGGCATGTTGGAACAACTTGACCCACACTCTTCCTATATTCCAAAGGAAGAAGTGCAGAAGATGAATGAACCGCTGGAAGGCAGTTTCGATGGTATTGGCGTTCAGTTCCAGATGGTGGAGGATACGCTGCTCGTTGTTCAAACCATTAGTGGTGGCCCTTCGGAAAAAGTCGGCATTGTGGCTGGCGATAGAATTGTGTATGTCAACGACACGACGATCGCAGGCGTGAAGATGCAAAATACAGACATCATGCATAAGTTGCGTGGCCCTAAAGGTACGACGGTGAATGTGAAGGTGTTGCGCCGAGGCGTGAAGAATTTGATCGATTTCCGTATCGTCCGTGATAAGATTCCGGTTTATAGTTTGGATGCATCCTATATGGTGGACGATAAAATCGGTTATATAAAGGTGAATCGTTTTAGTGCGACGACAATTGATGAGTTCAATGAGGCATTGTCCAAGTTGAAGAAGGAGGGCATGGAGTCGTTGATTTTAGATTTGCAAGGAAATGGCGGAGGCTATTTGACGGCTGCGGTTGCGTTGGCGGACCATTTCTTGCAGTCGGGTCGATTGATTACTTATACCGAAGGTAATGCTCAGTCTCGTTTGACCTATGAGGCTACCTCCAAAGGCGACTTTGAAAAGGGCGATTTGGTGGTTTTGATCGACGAAAATTCGGCTTCGGCAAGTGAGATTGTTTCAGGTGCTTTGCAGGATTGGGATCGCGCCATGTTGGTGGGACGCCGTTCGTTTGGTAAGGGATTGGTTCAGAAGCCGATTGAATTGCCGGGAGGCGCTCAAATCCGTTTGACCATAGCTCGTTATTATACGCCGACAGGGCGTTGCATTCAACGTCCTTACAAAGAGGGCACAAAGCAGTATCGTCGCGATTTGATTGAGCGTTATAACCATGGAGAGTTGATGCACGAAGATAGCATTGTATTCCCTGACTCCCTCAAGTACAAGACGTTGAGTATGAGAAGAGTCGTGTATGGCGGAGGTGCAATCATGCCGGATGTCTTTATTCCGTTGGACACGACACGTTATACGGATTATCACCGTAATTTGGTGGCCAAAGGTGCGATGAACAAGGCTGTCCTCAATTATGTTGAGGCTAACCGTAAGGATATTATGCGCAACTATCCTCGCTTCGAGAAGTACAACAAGACGTTTGAGGTGACGGATGCCATGTTGAAGGAGTTGACCGATTTGGGCGAGAAAGAAGAGGTGAAGTTCAATGAGGAGGAGTTTGCGAAGTCTAAAGAGTTGCTTCGCTTGCAGATGAAAGCTCTGATCGCCCGTGATATTTGGAAAACGAATGAGTATTTCCAGATAATGAATGCCAACAACGACTCCTATTTAAAGGCTATCGAGTTGCTCAGAGACAAGAATTTGTATCAGAAGAGTTTTGTAAAGCGCAAGGAATAATAGGCAGGCGCAAGGAAGAAATTGGGATGCTGGTTGGTTCTGGCATCCCTTTTTTTTGTTCTGACCAGACAAAATTTTCCTTGCTCTTGTAACAAAAGGAATTAGATTGTGATATCTCAATGAAAATGTGTAACTTTGCACCCAAACGAAATTTTTAATTGTAAAATGAAAGTTCTAATTAAGAGTTTTGCATTTGTACTATTTTGGTTAGTCGCAAGTGTACAACTAATGTTTTCGCAGGGCGTGCTAATATTTGAGTTGTCCGATCCGGACAATGCGCCAATTCAAAATTTGCCCATTTCAATTAGCGGTAAGGGCGTTTCAGGAAGGGACACTTCGTTCGTTTTGACAACGGATACGGAGGGTCGAGTTGTTGCTACGTCAATCCCGGTAGGTGATTACGTTTATAGTCTCGACTATGGAGATTATGGACAAGGAAAGTTCACCGTCAAGCCCGGTGGCTATACATGGATTGACTTGGATTACCGTTCTTTGGTCATCTCATTTGTGGATGAGGAGAACAATCCGCAGCAAGGCCGTAGTCTTGTGTTGTACAAGGAGTTTGACAACGGCGATCCCGATTTCGAGTTTGACAAGCGTTTCTCCAAGGCAGACGGTATGATTTCATTTGTTTTGCCCGAGGGTAATTACCACTATGTTTCCAATGGCGTCGCTGAATTCTTTGAGTTGAACGACGAGAATAAGACGATGAACTTCAATGCCCAGGCTGGTTTAATCACGCACAATACTTATTTCCGTTTCGTTAGAGCGGATTCTACGGTCGTGAAGACATGGTGCCAATCCATCTATCTTTTGATGAAGGATAAGGACGGAAATTTCACGAAGGCGTATGGAAGTATCGACCCATATAGTGATTTGTTGGTGGGTGATTATTATCTGATAGACACCACGTTGGAGTATCTGTCTTGTGCTGACGGCGAGTATGTTTATACGGTGAATACAAAGTCTTATGGCACATTGTCTGATACCTTTGTCATCCAATCGACGGATGACATCATGAAGCATGTGGTTGACATTATTCTTCCTGCAGACACGTCACACGGCGGATCGGGAGGAGATCAGGGTGGTAGCGAATTGGATACGTTGCCGCATCTGCCAATGGAGGAAATTCCAGTTGTGGATGTGACGTTGGTTGTCCTTTCTGCCAAGGATAGCATTACGCCATTGCCTGGCATCGTCAATTGGTACTCAAAGGAATATAAGTGGACGAATAGCAGAGGCGAGTCTTATTACAAACTCTCTCCTGGCGGTTATTATGACATTCATGTCGCCAATGAGATTTTTAGAGATGTTCATATTGTGGGCGACACGACTATTTATTATTATTTGGAAGATCCACACTATTCGAAGGTGAAGTTCAACTTCTACCTCGGAGTGGAGAAGTTCGATCCATCTTCTATTCGCTCTATTACGTTGTATCGAGCAAGGGGAGGGGCAATTTATGAGGAGTACCGTTATGATGTGCTTAGCGGCCTATGGAATGCGGCAGACTCTCTCTTCCATTATGACGATGTCTTTTCTAATGCTGTCTTGGGTGAATATATGTATGAGTTTTACATAGCCGAAAAGAATTATAATGGAGGCATACGAGGCTCTTTTGACGTGGTGGACAAGGATACCATTGTAGATGTGGACATCCACTTGAAGACGTCACACAGGATAGAGGTGCATGTCTTGGATGCGGACAAGAATGTGATGAACAATCGTTATGTCTTTGTGGCAGACTCGGCAAGTAATTATACCATGATGTTGACCGATACGGCGGGAGTGGCAGACACTTTGATGTTCGACGGCCATTACAAGGTGATGGTATCTAACCAGATGCAGGAGGTGGATTTGGTGCGCGACACGGTGCTCTATTTCAGTTTGAAGGAGGTGACACAAAACGTCAACGTCAAGTTCTTGCACGATGGCAAGATCGTTTATCCACAGATTTCCAATTTGGATTTCTATACATCAAAGGATTCGGCACTTTATTCAAGAATGATTTCCACCTATTATTCTGATCTGGATGGAACAGGAGAGGCTTGGGTGTTTGAGGATGCCGTGCCTTGTGAGTCGGGCGACTATTATTTCAATTATAAATTGAATGACTATAATTACACGAATGCGACGTTCAAATATGATTTTAATGTGGCTGGCCCAGGCAGTGCTGATACGACGGTTTATGTCGTTGTCCCAGTTAAGCGTACGGTGACCATTACGATCAAGGATGCTATCGGCGCTTTGGTGAAGGGTGTGAATGCGAACATCTATAAGTATGACGAGGAGGGTGTGTTGAGTGAAGAGTTGGTATATGACTTTGCCGAGCACGGTCCACTTAAGACCAATACCGATGGTATCGTGTTCGATCATCTGCTTCCTGGTCGTTATCAAATTCGTATCCTTGATATCGTGCGTGATTTTGTCGTGACGGACTACGACCTTCAGTTCGAGATTCGTTCGGGCATGGAGATGGTGGACGTTACATATTATGTATTGTATGAATCTTCCAAGGAACCAGTAGAGGGCGTTTCTCTTGAAATCCATAAGGGCGACCAATTCTATACGCTTCAGAAGACGGACAGCGACGGTGCGGTTTATACGCAATGCGAGCCTGCTGACTATACATGGTATTTGAACTATTCTCAGCAATCGGGCACGGTTGAGGTGGATAGAAAGCGAACAGTCTTCATCTATGTTCCTGACCCAGTTCTCATTAAGTCGATGAACCTCTCGACTTGTCAATATGTTAACCATAATGACACGATTGCGTTGCCGTTGACGATTGCGCCTGACAATGCGACTATGAAGGATGTTGTATGGAGTGTTGACAATGAAGTGTTGGCTCGTGTCTTTGCAGACGGTAAGTTGATTACGAATAACATCGGTCTTGACGGTTATTTCACGATTGAGGCTATGAGTACGGACGGCAGCGGTAAGAAGGCAAGCCTTAAGATGTATGTTGGCGATTCTATCGAAACATCATTGTCTTTGACAATTGACGGAGGTAAGACGGATGCCGTATTGAATTCTGATAGTATCAAGATTTCGGTAGCGAAGGTTGACCAATTTGAAAGATATTATATTTACCAATCTTCAACAGATTCGGTTACATGGACGAATGCTTATGGTCCAACACAAGACAAGGACATCTCTTTGCCTGCCGACCTATATGCTAATTCAGCCACTTATTTCAGAGCCGTTTCTGCAACGAATACCTCGGATGTTTTGGCTTTGGCGTCTAACCGTCCAATTTCTTGTGCGGCTGGATTGGTCTCAAATGCGGTTGTCAATCGAGTGTTTGACTTGACTCCGTTGAATTGGAGCAGCGTTGTCTGTGCTTCCGGTTCGGTAGTATTGGCTATTGATAGTGCAAACATCGCCGCATTGCCAGAAGGGTATTTCATCAATTGGTATCTTATGAAGAATGCGGAAGCGGGTTACGAGAAGATTGATGCAACCAATAAGGATTCTGTTGTCTTGAGCCTTGATTCGGTCGTGACGATTAAGGTGGCTATTGAGCGCGACAGTGTCGAGTTGAAGAAATATGAGCAAAAGATGACTGTCGTTAAGTCGGTTCGTTTCAATATCGTATCTAACGATTCGATCTATTGCGAGGGCGAGGAGGCGCTTTTGTCTTTGGATGTTCAATACGGAGAGCCGACTTCTATCCTTTGGAGCAACGGTTCGACAGAAAAGTCCATCAATGTTGCGGCAGACCAAACTCAATATAGTGTGACTGTCGGTACGCAAAGTGCTATTTGTCCTACAGTGACTGAATTGTTCAATTTCAAAATTGACCAGTTGGCTGATTTGGCGTTGAAGGCAGACAAGTCTTCTATCTGTAAGGGAAGTGGCGATACGGTAAGGATTTCAGTCGTAAATCCTCTTGCTTACGATTCAATTTTCTCTTGGACGGATAGAACGGAGACGGATAGTTTCATCGTCGTTGTTCCAAATAAGACCACCACTTACACCGTGAAGGCTAACAGCAAGTATGGCAAGTGTGGAAGTAAGGAGGCAAGCGTTCAAGTCTTTGTGGATACTCCGGTTGAATTTGCTATCGAGCCAAGCGACTCCATTGCGTGTGTAGGTTCTGATGTGACATTCTCTGTTAATGTTACCAAAGGTAAGGCCGGATCATACTTGTGGAACAATGGTTCTACCGATAGCACGATAGTAGCGGAGGCGGTTGCCGATTCTGTCTTCTACGGTGTTGCTATAGAGTCAATCCACAAGGGTTGTCCAGTCGTTTCTGACTCTATCCGCTTGAAGGTGGAAACGCCTGTTCAAGTATATTTGTCTGCAAGCGAGAACTTGATCTGTTATACAAGGACAGATTCGGTAAAACTTACCATTATCAATCCTTCCAATGCGGCAATCTCGGCTTATAGTTGGGGTGATTCGTCGATGACCAAGGCTTCTTATTTGAAAGTGTTGCCAAAGACTTCAACCGTTTATACTGTTGCGGCTCTAAGTAAGTATGGAAGATGTAGAGGCGCAGAATCTTCGGTGGCAGTCAATGTGGTAGAGCCAATTGATGCTTCTATTTCTGCCGATATGACGAGTGTTTGTCAAACGGGTGATAGCAAGGTTGTGCTCACGGCTCAATCAAAGGCTGGTGTAGAAACTCCTACATTTATTTGGTGGGACGGAGTTAGAAGTACGGATTCCGTTCGTGTGGTTTCGCCAGATACCACTACCACTTATTGGGTGGCAACCTCTAATTCGGCTTGTGTTCAGGCTGGAAACGATAGTGTGACGGTGGTCGTTGCAAAGCCGGCTACGGTTGATTTGACGACAGCCAACAAGGTTTACGAGTACGGTGGTACCATTGACTTCTCAGCGAACACCTCTTCTAAGGTTGTCGGTCCTTATACTTGGATTTCGGTTGACGAGCAAGGGGAGGAGACAGTCATCAACGTGACGAATACTTCTTCTTATTCCGAGATGCCTTCGGGCGATGCCAACTACTATGTTAAGGTAGAGAACGGTGCTTGTCCTACGCTCACGAGTGAATTGATTAAGACTCACTTGGTTGATAACATCGTTATCCCGACCGTATTTACGCCTCATGAGTTGAATGGCGAGAATGACGACTTTATGCCAGGCTACGAGGTGGTCATCTACGACCGCTACGGTAATGTCATTGCTGATTCCAAGAATGGTTGGGATGGAGATTATAAAGGCGATGTGGCAGATGCCGGCGTTTACATTTATGTCTTGACGTTGAAGGACGGTAGAGTGAAGAAAGGAACAATTGAGGTTTATAGAAAATAAGGAAAGTAATGAAAAAGTTATTTTATATAGTTTCCGCTGTACTGTTTAGCCAGTCTGTGTTGGGCGGAAATGTACAAATGGCAAATTTCGTTGACGATAAGGGTGTCTCTCCTTCAAACGTGATTTCAAAGTATGAGGGTAATACGGTCATCTTTTTCAGGAACGATAGCGCATTTGTCGCAAATATCAACGAGGACGGGGAGTTGCAAAACATCACCCACGACAAGAATTTGGAGAAACTTCATGCCGACGGCCAAATCGCTTACGATGCGGCTAACAAGATGGCATACTACACGCAGTCGGGTAAACTTTTCGTTTCTCAAAAGAAAGAGAACGGGAAGTGGGGCTCTTCCAAGTCAATCGAGTTGAAAGGCACTGAGGTGAAGCGTGACAAGTATAGAGGTTCGGTCTTGGCCTATTCAAACTGGAGATATATGCCGAAAGATTCGGTGGTGGTCTTGAATCCAACAATCTCTAACGACGGCCTCCGTCTCTACTTTGCTTCCAATATGCAAGACTCAAAAGGCTTGGATATTTGGTATGTCGAAAAGGATGCGGAAGGAGAATGGGGAGAACCGATGAAGATGCCAGGCGCTATCAATTCGGATGCCGACGAGAATTTCCCGTTCGTTCGCGAAGATGGCAAGTTGGTCTATGCTTCTGATCGAAAGGTGGATGGTGAGACACCAGAACCTGGTAAATACAATTTATTCTTCGTCAATCCTTCCAATCCGAATAGAACCATCCTTTTGGCTAATTTGTTGGAAAATGATTTGAAGGAGCCTGAATTGTTGGAAGAGAATGCCTTGAATGAGTCTTTGGCGATGAATGACGACTCTCGTTCGGACAACGGTTCGAAGGAGGAGAAGCGAGGCTCTAATAAGGACAATGGCGATTCCTATGAGTCAGGCAGCGATGGGCAAGAAATGGGTCGAACAGAGAACGAGAAGATCTTGGATGCCTTTACCAAACTTGATACGACCAACGTCAACAAGAAGGTGGACCAACAGCAGTTGGCTTCTTCATTTGAGACCAACAGCGATACGATTCTTCAAGCCTCTCGCAATGTCTTGGCAACCGTTGACAAGCGTATTTTCTATTTCGACTACAACAAGGACATCCTTGACGGTGATTACCAGAAAGATATAGAAGTAATCCTTGATTTTATCAACTTCTATCCTAACAGCAGTTTCTTGGTGATCGGTCACACGGACGAAAGAGGCTCGTATGAATATAACGATGCCTTGTCTATGAAGAGAGCCAGAAGGGTTCAAAGCATCTTGATTCATCATGGAGTGTCGAAGTCAAGGCTTCACGTTATGGGACTTGGTGAGTACAAGCCTGTCATTCGAGAAGCGGAGACGGAGGAAGAGCACCGTAAAAATCGTCGAGTTGAGATTCAAAGAATGGAGTAGAGGGGGGCTTCTATAAATTGTTTTGCTAAGTCAATCGATGATTTGCAAACGATTTTTTAGGAACGCATAAAGGTTAAATTTTTTAAATCGGGGAATTTATTGAAACCCCCAATATTTTGATTGAATAAGGAAATGATAACTAATATAAAAAGAGCAGTTGTAGCATCGTTGCTATTGTGCGGTTCTACATTTTCGGGTCTCGCTCAGCAAGACTTGATGGTCTCCCAGCAGATGTTTTCTCGTATAAATGTCAACCCTGCAGGTACGGGTAATAATGACAAGTTTGATGTGTTCTTGTTGGGTAGAATTCAATGGGCAGGCGTAGAGAATAGCCCCAAGACGGGATTGTTGAACTTTACGGGCTATAGTGAGAAGTTGAAGTCAAGTCTCGGTTTGTCTGTCAACTATGACAAGATTGGTGTGGGACATAATTCGACCAACGCTCAGGCCGTTTATGCTTATCACGTCGATTTGAACGACAAGTACATCTTGTCAATGGGACTCTCGGGTGGAGCCAACTTCGGTACATACGACCCTTCCGTAAACATTCTTCGTGACCAGTCGGAGTCGTCCAATATGGAGACTTATACGCAGGAGAAGGACACGGAAATTTCGCCGGACGCCAACTTCGGTTTGGAGTTGACCTCAATGCATTGGATGGTGGGTGCCTCTTGTACGCACTTGTTCAATAACGAGTCAACTACGTATAAGCCAGGCCGTCACTACTACGGATATGTGAGGGGATTCTTCCCTTTAGGAGAGACGTTCGATGTGGCTCCCGCCCTTGTCTATATGCACAAGCATAAGACCAATGTCATGGAGGCTAACGTGATGGCGTTCTATAAGCGTTTCGTATGGGGAGGTGCGACATGGAAACCCGATTTGTCTGATCCGTTGGACATGTCGATGCTTTCCGTTACATTAGGAATTGAGTGGACCAACTTCCGTTTCGGTTACACGTATGATTTGAACTTGGGTAAGACCAACAACCTTCCGTCCAACACGCATGAGTTGCTGCTCTCCGTTCAATTCTAATATGATGACTTCCGCGCGGACTTTACAAACCATATAATATGTTGAACCAATGAAAAAGGTCGGGGTAAGCCTCGACCTTTTTTGGTGTCCAAGCGTATGTTGCGGGCGAAAGGGCGAAATGCCAGTCGGGTCAGTGCCCCGACTCTACGGGTCTGGAAAACAACCCCCTCAATCGAAAAGAGATGGTAAAGGAGGGTATTTATAGGTTTGAGATTCTTTTATGTTAAAGGCGGATTATTCATCAAGGTAAATCACTCCTTCTGTATTTTTTGCGAGGTCAATAATGCGTTCATTAGGATCTTGGCTGTGCAATTTGATATAGTATGCTTTAGCCAACGCACCTTTAATCTTTGAAGTGAGATTGAATGTGCACATACAATCGGCAATAGATTCGTTTGTTAAATAAGGTACAAGAGTCAAAGTATCTCCATTTACATTAACATTCATCTTCATATCGGCATCACAGGCTGCAACAATGTTATTCATCACAAGTTCAACCTCTTTGCTTTTTGTGTCGTATTTATATGAAATGTACGGAATTATCGCTTGGTCATATGAGTCGACAGCGTCGTCTACAGAAGAACCGAAAGCTGAGCCCAAGCATCCACTCCGTCCAACAAATTCGGTTGTTAGTTTCACTTCGGTAGGTGTGTTTTCTTCGTCATCGTCACATGAATTCAAGCTGAAAGCGGCAAAAGTAAAAAGGCCGCAAAAAAGCAATGTTTTTCTCATAAAAATAAATAAATTGGTATTATTGTTAAATTGTAAATGTAAAGTTAACGTTTTCTAGTGAAAAAAAACAAATTTTCTTCATTTAACTATGGAAAATTTTCCATAGTTAACATAATCTTAATTATGATTTATTAAAAGACTTGAATTTGAAGCTTGACTAAAAATAAAATGTTAAATGACCTTCAATTGTACGAGCCTCTTTTCTATTATGTTTAAATATGCCTCTTGCATTTCCTCGCTTAAAAATGAACTTTTTATTAGTACTCGCCATAAAGGAAGAGCTTTACGCATATTTTCAATCATTTGGAGCGTAATATTTTCTTCTATACCTATGGTGGCTGATGCCTTGAGGAAATCCTGCAGTTTTAGATTCGACTTCTTTCCGTTAAGCGAAAGTGCAAGTTCTTCTTTGTCCTTCGGATTGACAATGGCAACATTCAAAAGATCGTATGCTGGTGTAAGTTGATAAAACTTTTTGGAACAGTAGAGAGAGAAATTCTTAAGGTGCATGTCATTGTTTCCAGTAACAAACGAAAAGAGCAAGACCTGCATGTAGTTTACAAGATCTAACTTGGGTGTAGTACTATAAGTTGCAATAACCTTTGCAATCTGTTCATAAGAACTTTTATATTTATATTCTGTAGGGTGTAAAGTAAGTTGGCAGAAGTCTTCCATGTCAATCTTCTCACCCGTCTTGGTGCGATCAATACGCCTGGTAATGTATCCAAGACTCCCGTCTGCGAGACGAATCAGAGAATGAGGCACAACCTGGATGCGTACAGCTTCCGCCATGCGCATTGTGAGGTCTTCATTTTCGGGTAATTCTGGATAGACTTCCGTCTGAGGTTTGAGGATGAAGTTTCCCCATAGTCCTACGATAGTAAGTCGATTGCACCCTTCGTGCTTGTGCAGGTTGAGCGAAAGTTTTGGCTGAACTCCAGTCAATGTAGTTTGAGATTGAATAACCTGAGCAGCCAACTCATCAAGATCTTCTCTTTTATACTCCATCAATGGGACTTCCGAAGTGCCAAAAAACTTGCGTGAACACTTGGGATGAAAATCAGTCTGACCTTCTTCCAGCTCTTTATAACAAAATAAGCACTTGCACATACGCTTTATTGATTTACAGGGACAACACTTATACTTCCGATACATTCTTTGCAACACAGCAGTAACAGAGACATTCGGTCAAGCACGCTTATGTCAGTATTCCTTAATGCCACATCAAGCAGCCATCCTTCGGGTATCAAACCATCAAAAAAAGGGAATAATATAGGACTCCTGTATGGTTCTGCCTGCAAAGGTAAGGTAAGGCTTATTGCGATAGGACAAGACGAACTAAGGTATGTGCTGTCATACTCAAATACATACTCTCCTCCATCTTCAGTAAGTAAACCTGCGAAAGTGCCTTTTCTATATATCTTTGCCTGCCTCATAATGCTTCATAGGGTTAAAGAGACTGGTACTTGGGAGATGCCACAAGCGTATAATTAAACAAGTCAAGCAACTGATTAACCTTGTCCATACGAAGTGTTGCTTTCCCTTGCTCAAGATTGCGTACAAAGTTAAGACCTACGCCAGACTTCATGGCGAGTTCCTCCTGCGTCAGTCCATACTCCTTTCTTAGACTCTTTACTGTTTCAGATAGTTTGGTTCTTTCCATATTACATGTCAAATTATATCCTATCGAATGCAAAAATATAAAATTTCTACAATTTTATATCATTTCGAATATAAAATAGTAATATTGAAGATATATTATATCATTTCGAATATAATTTTTAAGTCGAGTTATAGAAATTGTAGAAAATAATCTATCTATTCACTACTCTTGACAAGCAAATCAGCATCCAAGAACGAAGGTAGAGAAGTTGAGAAGCAGTGAAGAAGACATTACTAAAGAAGATGTTTGCTCGGTCTCTCGGTGTGCTTACTGTTATCTTTCCCACTGAGGTGCGTACCTGCTTCTGCCGATACCTTCATTCAGTATTTGATTATCTTCCTTGATGAAAGTTTTAAGTTCTTGTTCACTCATTGTCATACATTCATCAATAGTAATAATTCGTCTTTTCATTATCTAAAAAATCTTTAATATATGATGTAGTTTTCCCATTTCATGTCTCAGTAGAATCTGTAGATTCAACAATTAAATTCAAATAGTGGGGGAAGCAATAATAGAAGAGAGCATATCGCCACTTTATTAGATTTGATACACTCTCTTCTTGTTTATCTCAGAGATCGGTCTTTTAATAGACCTTGTGAAATCTCTGTTTGGTCATTCGATATTTATAATTCAGCTTTCACAACTTCACCCATAAACAGGATCAAGCCTGTCTTAGCTTCGCGAATAGCAAAAAGGAATGGATGGTCGGCGTTGAAAATTTTATGACCGTTTGGATCTGGTGATATAATTACTGTATCATGGATGCCTATAGTAATGCCGGCAGCCTCAGTTCCATCTTGGTCAACTTTAACGTAAGTGTCTTGTTGTAGTTCGCTGAGTATAAGGTCGTTTCCCATTCTGACAAGATATTTTTCGAACAAGGAGTTTAGTCCCATATCTATAAGTGTTTGTCGTAAGTCGAATCTGTTCTTTGCTGTGAATTTAGGCATGTTTACCCTCACTTTCTCTGGCGTAAAGTTGATGTTGTTCCAATCGATGGATGGCATTAAATTTTCCGTGCTCAAGTTTTTGGTAGGAAGAATTACATCCATGCAGAATGTTTGGTTTCCATATGGCAAACGCAAAGCTTGGTAACTGTCAGTTTCTGCATAAGAATAAGTTCCTCCATTATGGAAGAAGGAAACATTGGCTATGGTGCCATCTGCTTGGGTAAAAGTGCCTAAAAGGGAATCTTTGAAATTTTTAGTCCATTTGGCCTTGAAATAGCAAGCATTAGCAATCACAACTTTCGTGTTGTTGTTGAGTTTCAAGTTCAGAGATGGTATGAGGCCTCGTGTTGCCATGTTTGCCCAGTCGTCAATGGTTTGAGATGCCTCTGGTTTAGTAAAATCGAGGTCGGCAACAGAAGCTTTGTACGAATCCTTTATGACATTGTAAAAGTCTAATCTGATCTTCTCGTCTTTTTGGATCCACATGGAATTCTGTGTTTCGAAGCAAGCGGCAGTGTCAAGTTCTGAATTCAAACTTGCAGATATTTTCGAATACGTATTATTGATTTCCTGCATGTCCATCCCTTGTAAGCCAATAAAGTCATTCACCTCTTTTTGTACATCGGGGGAAGTTCCGTTGTTTATCATAGCCAACGCAAGCTGTAAACTGTAAGGAGCTACCATTGTGTTTTCAGTCGAGGTCCTAACTTTTGCCAACAATTTTGTCGATAGTTGGGTGTTTGCCCCTACAACCTCCAATTCTTTGGTCGTGAGATTGAGTGGAATGGAAGATGAATTGCGCGGCGTGACTGTCCAACCTGACAGATTTTCGCAGAATTCTGTACTTGACGACTCGTTTCCAAGATCGTTGTCCATTGTGTCGTCGTCACTGCAAGATGTTAGAAATACTGGTGCTAAAAATGATAGTGCACCTAAAAATAACATGTTTTTCATAAGCCCTATTATATAAAATTATGTCTATAAAAATGATTCTCAAAAAACAAATATATGATTATCAGTTAGGATAAATCAGTTCTCATGCCTTTTTAGCGTATGGAAAGAATTTATAATTCTCCATGTGAATATTCCCGATAACCAACTGCTAAATTATAGAAAAAAAATAAATATCCAATAAATAAAGTTAAAAATGAAATCAAAAAAGTGCAAAAAAAAGCAACGCTCAGATGAACGTTGCCTTTCTTAATATCTATGTCCGAATTAATATCTGTATAAGTCAGATTTGTAAGGACCGTCAACGGTTACACCAATGTAAGCGGCTTGCTCAGGAGTGAGTTTAGTAAGTTTAGCACCAATCTTCTCCAAGTGCAAGCGAGCCACCTCTTCGTCCAAATGCTTAGGCAAGCAGTAAACGTCGATGTCGTATGGCTTGGAGAACAACTCGATTTGAGCCAATGTTTGGTTGGTGAATGAGTTACTCATCACGAATGAAGGGTGACCCGTAGCACAACCAAGGTTCACCAAACGACCGTCGGCCAACAAGAGGATAGAGTGTCCTTCTGGGAAGAAGTATTGATCTACTTGAGGCTTGATGTTGCGGCACTTGATGCCTGGATATTTCTTCAACTTGTCAACTTGAATCTCGTTGTCGAAGTGACCGATGTTGCAGACGATAGCCGACTCCTTCATCTTGGCCATGTGCTCGATGCGGATGATGTCGATGTTACCTGTTGTAGTTACGTAGATGTCGCCCAAAGGAAGTGCATCCTCAACCGTAGCCACCTCGTAACCCTCCATGGCTGCTTGCAAAGCGCAGATTGGGTCGATCTCAGTCACGATGACTCTTGCTCCGTATGAACGCATAGAACTTGCGCAACCCTTACCTACGTCTCCATAACCGCAAACGACAACTACCTTGCCTGCGATCATCACGTCTGTAGCGCGCTTGATACCGTCGGCAAGCGATTCGCGACAGCCGTAGAGGTTGTCAAACTTGGACTTAGTAACAGAGTCGTTCACATTGAAGGCAGGGAACTTCAATCGTCCCTCGTTTCTCATTTGATACAAGCGGTGAACGCCAGTTGTTGTCTCTTCTGACACACCCTTGATTTCAGTGATGCGGTTGCTCCAGAACTTCTTGTCCACTTTTTGGATCTCCTTCAAGATGCTGTAAAGGCAAATCTCGTCCTCGCTCTCGACCTTCTTGTCCAAGATGCTGCTGTTTGCCTCAGCGTCAGCACCGAGGTGGAACATAAGGGTAGCGTCGCCACCGTCGTCAACAATCATATTAGGGCCCATTCCGTTCGGGAAGTTGATGGCTTGTAGTGTACACCACCAATAATCAGCCAAAGTCTCACCCTTCCAAGCGAATACAGGGACTCCCGCCTTTGCGATGGCTGCTGCGGCGTGGTCTTGGGTAGAGTAGATGTTACAGCTTGCCCAACGCACGTCTGCACCAAGTTCAACCAATGTCTCGATGAGCACTGCTGTTTGGATAGTCATGTGGAGGGATCCGGAAATGCGGGCACCTTTTAGTGGTTTTTGTTTTCCGTACTTTTCGCGAAGAGCCATTAGGCCAGGCATTTCATGTTCTGCCAATTCTATCTCTTTACGGCCGAAATCGGCGAGAGATATGTCTGCCACTTTGTAAGGCAGTGTTGAAAACAAATCTTCTTTTGCCATTTTTATAAATTGAATAAAAGTTTATTTGCAAAAATAGTAAAATTTTTGTGTTCCGACTTCTTAATGTTTGTTTAATCGAATTAAAAAACGAATTGTAAATGTTGTTCGTTATTTTGTTTTCGTTACATTTGTTCAGGCTGATCTCTGAAGGAGGGAGGAACTGAAATTTTTCCTTGGGATGGACAATTCCATTGTTTCCCCAAGTCATTCTATATTCTAATGGTAGTAAGTTATGGAAGAACCGATTTATGATGCAGAAGAAGTGTTGGACGGGGGCGCTCCTGTTTCCAACAACGAGGACAAAGGCCCCAAGAAACGGCTGATGCGTGACATGCAAAAAGGCATGTTGGGGGGTGTCTTTGCTGGTCTGGCCGAATATTTAGAGTGGGAGGTCTCTCTCATTCGTATCGCGTATGTGATATTGACTATTTTCACGTTTGGTGTTTTCTCTGCACTTGCCTACCTCTTTTTATGGATTTTGCTGCCATTGAAGCCGGGTGGCGAAGCGGTGGGGGCGTCAGAAACGGCAGGCCGGATCTTCAAGTTCGGCTGTGGAGGCTGCCTCTTTTTGGTCGGCTTCCCGTTGCTGATCATTGCGCTGCTGTTGATTATTCCAGCCATTTATGCAAGTGATTTCGCCACGTTGCTTTCAGACCCTAACTTCTTTGCCGTTGACGACATTTCATGGGACATCCGCTACAACCCGAACATTACGCAATTGATTATCGGAGCATTCGCTGCGTTTGTCTTCCCGTTAATTTCGTTCGTTGCCATGCAAGGCAAAGAAGAGATATTTGGCGTCTCCAAACGGATGGCTTATCTGTTTGTCGGTTTGGTGACGGTGGCTGGCTTGATGATGGTGGTCAGTGCCTTGACGGCAAGTTGATGACCCCGTTGGGGAAAGTGCAGAAGGCGTAGAATGGCGGCTCTTGCGTTTTTTGGCTGTTGGGGTTGCGTTATTCGTTTATAAACATTAATTTTGAACACTTTTAAATGTAGTAACATGAATAAAATGAAAGTTATGCGTAAATATGGCATCCTTGCTATGATGCTTTTGATGGGTGCTTTTTCATTCGGAGTAAGTGCGCAAGGCGGTGCGGTGATGGAAATCAACAAGGCTGAATTTGTGCAAAAGGTTTTCGATTTTGAAAAAGAGCAGGAGTTTAAGTATAAGGGAGACAAGCCTTGTATCTTGGATTTCTACGCTTCTTGGTGTGGACCTTGCAAAATGTTGTCGCCACATTTGGATGACATGGCAAAGGAGTACAAGGACAAGATTTATATCTATAAGATTAACGTAGATAAGAACAGAGATTTGGCCAGTGCGTTTGGCGCTTCTTCTATCCCATTGGTGATATTCATCCCTACAGAGGGTTCTCCTGCTGCGGCAAGGGGGTATCTTCCAAAGGAGGAACTGGTGAACGCTATTGAGACTGTGCTAAAAGTAAAGAAGTAATTTATGAAGGGAATCATATTGGCGGGTGGAAGTGCGACGAGGTTGTATCCTTTGTCTAAATCCATTTCCAAACAAATAATGCCGGTCTATGACAAGCCGATGATCTATTATCCGCTTTCGACTTTGATGTTGGCGGGAATTAGAGAGGTTTTGATCATCAGCACGCCGCGAGACTTGCCGATGTTCCGTGATTTGTTCGGAACAGGCGAGGAGTTGGGCATGCAGTTCAGCTATAAAGTGCAGGAGCAGCCCAATGGCTTGGCGCAGGCTTTTGTCTTGGGTGCCGAGTTCTTGAATGGCGAGCCAGGTTGCCTTATCTTGGGCGACAATATGTTCTACGGCCAAAACTTCTCTGCTATGCTGAAACGCGCGGCTTCGTTGAGCAAGGGCGCCTACATATTCGGTTATTATGTGAAGGACCCGAGAGCCTACGGCGTAGTTGAGTTCGATGACAATCACAACGTGATTTCGTTGGAGGAGAAGCCAGAATGCCCAAAGTCAAATTATGCGGTGCCGGGTCTCTATTTCTACGACAGCACGGTGACGGAAAAGGCGGCTTCGTTGAAACCATCGGCGAGAGGCGAATACGAGATCACAGACTTGAACAAAATGTATTTGGAAGAGAAGTCGCTGAAGGTCGAACTTTTCGGTCGTGGTTTCGCATGGTTGGATACGGGCAATTGCGATTCGTTGTTGGAGGCAGGCAATTTCGTGGCTACTATCCAAAAACGCCAAGGATTCTATGTGGCGTGCATAGAGGAGATTGCATGGCGAAACGGCTGGATATCAGATGACCAATTGAAGTTTGCTGGACAAAAATTAAGCAAAACGCAATACGGACAATATATATTATCATTGTTGGAAAAATGAATTTTATAGAGCAAAGCATCCCTGGAGTTTGGGTGATTGAACCAAAGGTATTTTGTGATAGCCGTGGCTATTTCATGGAGGCGTTCAAACAGAGTGAATTCGAAAAGTATGTTGGTCACGTTGATTTCATTCAGGACAATGAATCAAAATCTTCATACGGCGTCTTGAGAGGCCTTCATTATCAGAAGGGCGAATTTGCCCAAGCCAAGTTGGTGCGTGTGATCAAAGGAGAGGTGTTGGATGTGGCAATTGATATTCGCAAGAGTTCTCCAACCTTTGGCAAGCATGTGGCTGTGAAGTTGAGCGAGGATAATAAGCGTCAGTTGTTTATTCCGCGTGGTTTCGCTCATGGGTTTGTCGTTTTGAGCAAAGAGGCGATTTTTACATATAAGGTGGATAATGTCTATGCTCCTCAGTCGGAGGCGGGCATCATCTATAATGATCCTCAAATTGGAATAGAGTGGGGTGTGCCTGCGGCAGACATCCTTTTGTCGGAAAAGGACAAAATCTCTCCAATGTTGAAGGATGCAGTTGTTTTTGAATAAGATAAGGAATGAATATTTTAGTTACAGGTGCGAATGGTCAATTGGGTAATTCCATTCGTAAAATATCAGCATCCTATCCTAATAATTATTTCTTCACGGATATGCCGGAGGTGGATATCACCAATTTGGCGTTGTTGGAGAATTTGATGAAGGAGAAGCAGATTGATGCCATCATCAATTGTGCAGCCTATACGGCCGTTGATAAGGCGGAGGATGATGTGGCGTTGGCAACGAAGATCAATGTAGATGGGCCTCGCAATTTGGCCATTGCTGCTAAGAATGCCAATGCTAAGTTGGTTCATGTCTCTACTGATTATGTCTTTGGAGGCAAAGCATATTTGCCATTGAAGGAGAGCGATCCAACCGCTCCGATAGGCGTTTATGGACGCACGAAGTTGGCAGGCGAGGAGGCCGTAAAGGAGGTTGGCTGTGATGCCGTGGTTGTTCGTACGGCTTGGTTGTATAGCGAGTTCGGCGGTAACTTCGTGAAGACGATGTTGCGTTTGGGACGTGAGCGTTCAGAGTTGGGCGTTGTCTATGACCAAGTGGGAACACCTACTTATGCCACTGATTTGGCTGTGGCTTTGATGGAGTTGCTCACGAAAGGTTTTTCGGGCTTCTCGTTGTATCACTATTCTAACGAAGGAGTCATCAGTTGGTATGATTTTGCGAAGACAATCTTCGATTTGTCTGACATCCATATTAAGTTGAATGCGTTGGAGAGTTCTGAATATCCTTCCAAGGCGGAGCGCCCTGCGTATAGCGTCTTGAACAAGAAGAAGATTCGGGAGGCTGGCATCAAGGTGCCTTATTGGCGTGATTCGTTGGTAGAGTGCTTACGGCTGTTGAATGCTTGATAAAGGTTCTTTTTTTTGAATGATATGCCCCGGGAAAAATGTTTCTCGGGGCTTTTTTTGTGATTGATGCGAAACAAAAAAAACACAGACAATCGCTGTGGCTTTTGGGGATAGAGGACATCTATCATCAAGTGTCCCTAACCATTCTCATTCATGCCTGTCCCTTTCTTCTAATTTCTGTTTGGCGTACTCGTAGTCGGCGTTGGTAATGGTGTAAGAGGCTTTCCGAATATATTCGTTTTCTTCTAAAGGAATATAATTAGAATAACTTGCGAATTTTACCGTGTTAAAAAAAGGATGTGCATAATCTTCAAATGTTAAATCTGGAAGAAAAGAGACTTGTATGGTATCCGCAAAATGAAAGGGTTGAGCTTTAATATCCCATATCTCTTCTATTGTGTAGGACGAATCCATTCTTATGGTTGTGTCGTATGAAATGTCCCCTATGTACACGTTTTTTTCATGATACTTCAGCCTAATATCATAGTCTGATTTGTTAATCAATATATAGTATGAATGGCATTTGCCGTCCTCTTCTATATCAGAATTACATGAGTATAATGTAAGAATACAAGTTGCGTACATTACAAAAAAAAATACTTTTACCATCTGTCTTCAAATGTTTTAAATAATAAGTCAATATCGGCATCAGTTATTCCTGATGGTTTTTGTTTTTTGATGTTTTCCTTGAAACTATTTTGCAAGTTTAGGGAACTTATATCTCATATTTTCAAAGACTTGGACAGCACCT